>JAUQVX010000009.1 GCA_039794565.1 Gloeomargarita sp. SRBZ-1_bins_9
AGTTCATCCGCCAGCTCCTGCAGCACCCGGATCAAAGCCATCCCGGGCCGGTTCGTGGGCGCCGTTGCATCCCCTTCCTCCGGCACCGACACCGTCTGGGCCCAATGGGGATTGCGACTCACCGGCATACTGGCGGCCCGACTAACAGCATTCTGCATCTCCAGCACCCCAATCGGCACATCCCGACTAAACTGGGGTACTCCATCCACCACAATATTAATCTCCGTGTTGTCGTAACCGATATCCACGACCGCCGCCGCCTCCCGTTCTGTAAACGTCTGGCGCAATTGCTCCCGCAGCACCCGCAACAGGGCAAAACTGGTAATCTCGACGCTGCGGACCGTCAAGCCAGCCTTCTGGGCCGCCTCCATATAACTATCAGTCGTTTCTTTACGGGTGGCCGCCAGCAGCACCTCTACCAGCTCCTGGTCATCCTCCGTTCGGGACAACCCCAACCTCTGAAAGTCCAAGTCCGCTTCCTCGCGCGGGTAGGGCAAAAATAACGCCGCCTGCTCGTTCTCCACATTCTCCCGCAACTCCGCATCATCCAGCTCCGCCGGCAACTTCACCAAGCGGGTGACCGTCCGGTGAGCCGGAATCGCCAGAGCCGCCCGTTTCGCCCGCATCTTGTGCTCCTGCAGCAGACTCTTAATCAGCTCCCCCACCCCGTCCGTATCCACAACCAAACCATCTTCCACGTAGCCCTCTGGCATAGGTGCACTAGCCAAAGCCACCAGCTTCAAACCCTGCCGTGACCGCTGCAACTGAGCCACCTGCAACCGTACCGGGGCTATTTCAATCCCTACGCCAGCCGCACTACCCCTGAAAAGAAACGATGTCATACACCCTCAACCATTAACCTAAATTTAACCTGACGTGTGAGGGCAATAACCTAATTACTCAAACCAGGCACCAGACCCGTAAATGCTAGCTCCTAAAAGCTGTAGGGAACGGAAAAACTAGGCTCTATTATTACATAAACCTTGCGGTTGCTGTAAAGTCCCTCGTAGCAAATTCTCACATCCCTTGTGCCGGTCCAGCAACCTGCATGGCGTCGGTGGTTGTGTTAGCTACAATGCTGCCAGTGGTTTCGTCCATGCTGGTCAGTGGCGGTTTTTCACTTACCCCCCGATTGGCCCACCACCCCTGAGGCCGCCCAGGCGTTACAGGCCCAATTGGCTGCCCAAGTACGCACCACCGACGATTTGCCGCCGATTCATACCGTCGCTGGCGTGGATGTGGGGTTTGTGGAGAACAACCAAGTTGCCCGGGCCGCCATCGCCGTCCTCCGTTACCCCGACTTGCAACTGCAAGACCAGGCCATCGCTTATTTGCCGGTGGACTTTCCCTACATTCCCGGGTTGCTGTCCTTTCGGGAAATCCCGGTCATTTTGGCCGCCCTCAACCAACTTACCCACCTGCCCGACCTGCTTTTGTGTGACGGTCAGGGCATCGCCCACCCCCGGCGCTGCGGTATCGCCTGTCACCTGGGGCTGATCACGGACATTCCCGCCATCGGCGTGGCCAAATCCCGTCTGGTGGGCCATCACGCCCCCGTTCCCGACCGCCCCGGCGCCTGGCAACCCCTGATCGACCGCGGGGAAATCATCGGCGCGGCCCTGCGCACCCGCCCCGGCACCAACCCGCTGTACGTTTCCCCCGGTCACCGCATTAGCTTGACCACCAGCATCGCCCACGTCCTGAACTGCACCCGCCGCTACCGCCTGCCGGAAACCACCCGCCTGGCCCATAAACTCGCCTCCCGCCGCCCCACCCAACCCTACCAATGTGAACTTTTGTAACAAAAATGCCGTCAAACCGGCATGCCAGCTTGACGGTTGGGGGATGGGGGGCTAAAGTAGCAATACCCGGGTATGAGTTGACTATGTCAGACAAACACAAGGTAACGGTTTATCTTTCTCCCGAACTCCATCGCCGGTTAAAGATTCAGGCGGCGGTAGTTGCGGAACCGATGTCGGCGATTGTGGAGCAGGCGGTGGCTTTTTACCTGTCCCATCCCCAGGTGGTGGAGGGCCATGGTGGTCAGACCCATGTGGTGCATCACTGTCCGGAGTGTCAAACGCCGGTGGTGTTACGGGAGGGGAATTTGGTGTCGGTCCAGGGTATGAGTGAGGCGGTGTTGCCGGACCCGGTGCCCAGTTTTGTTCCCCGCGAGGTGTTGATTCCCTGTTAAGTTCGCTCAGGCGAGGCGCGTATGTTGGATGAGTTGGTGACGTTGCTGAAGGCGCAGTACCCACTAATCTATGTGGTTACGCCGGAGGAGGAGCGGGCGGAGCAGTGGATTGTACAGGCGGCCCAGGAAACGCGGGCGGTACAGCGGGTTTTTACCTGGACGGTGACCCATGGTTTGTTGGAGTACGGTCACCCCCGCCACGCCAGTCAGCACCACAACACGGTTTCGCCGGAAACGGCTTTGGACTGGGTGATTCGCCACAAGGAACCGGGGGTGTTTATCTTCAAGGATTTGCACCCGTTTTTGGATTCGCCGGCGGTGAATCGGTGGTTGCGGGATGCGGTGGCTAGTTTCCGGGGCACCCGCAAGACGATTATTCTTCTGTCGCCGGTGTTGCAGGTGCCGGTGGAGTTGGAAAAGGAAGTGGCGGTGGTGGATTTTCCCCTGCCGACGCCGGAGCAGTTGGCCGAGGTGTTGAACCAGCAGTTGGTCCAGATGAAGCAGACGCGGCTGGACAAGGCGACGCGGGAGAAATTGATTGCGGCGGCCCAGGGGCTAACGCGGGATGAGGCGGAAAAGGTGTTTCGCAAGGCCCAGGTGGTGGGGGGAGGGCGTCTGACGGAGGCGGAAGTGGGGATTGTGGCGGCGGAGAAGAAGCAGTTGATCCGGCGCAACGGCATTTTGGAGTACTTGGAGGCGGAAACGACGCTGGATCAGGTGGGGGGGTTGGAGGAATTGAAGCGGTGGTTGCGGCAGCGGTCCCAGGCGTTTACGGAGCGGGCGCGGCAGTATGGTTTACCCCAGCCCAAGGGGATGTTGATCCTGGGTGTGCCGGGGTGTGGGAAGTCTTTGATTGCCAAGACCACGGCCCGGTTGTGGGAATTGCCCCTGCTGCGGCTGGACATGGGGCGGGTTTACGACGGTTCGATGGTGGGCCGGTCGGAGGCGAATTTACGCAGCGCCCTGAAGACGGCGGAGTCCATTGCCCCGGTGATTCTGTTTATTGATGAGTTGGACAAGGCCTTTGCCGGGTCGGCGGGGTCAGCGGATAGTGATGGCGGCACTTCTTCCCGGATTTTCGGCACGTTTTTGACCTGGATGCAGGACAAGACGTCACCGGTGTTTGTGATGGCGACAGCCAACCGGGTGGACAGGTTGCCGGGGGAATTCCTGCGTAAGGGGCGTTTTGATGAGATTTTCTTTGTGGATTTGCCCAACCTGGAGGAGCGCCGGGAGATTTTCCGTATCCATCTATCCCAGCGGCGGCGCGATATTGACCGGTTCGATTTGGATCAGTTGGCCCAGGTGACGGAGGGGTTTTCTGGGGCGGAAATCGAGCAGGCGGTGGTTGCGGCGATGTACGAGGCCTTTGCCCAGGACCGGGAGTTTACCCAGTTGGACATTATTGCGGCGGTGAAAGCGACGTTGCCTCTTTCGCGGACGATGATGGAGCAGGTGACGGCCCTCCGGGATTGGGCCAAGCAGCGGGCGCGGCCGGCAGCGGCTTCAGTGGCGGAGTACCAGCGACTGGAGTTTTGACAGGCTTTTGGTCCTTCGGGGCCAGAAGGCTCGCCACAGCGAGCAGTAAACCCAACCAAGATGATCTCAGGAGGATAATCTCATGTCTCACTTCAGCACCTTGCGGACCAAAATCACGGACGCCGAAGTGCTCAAGCAGTCCCTGCGGGACCTGGGCTTCCAGGTGAAGACCAACGCCGACGTGCGGGGCTACAACGGTCAACGGCTGCGGGCGGACATCGTGGCCGTGTTGGAAGGTGAATATGACCTGGGTTGGTCTCGCAACGCCGATGGCACCTTTGACCTGATCGCCGACCTGTGGGGGGTGGCCAAAAAGTACAACCAAACCGAGTTGATCAACTCCATCAACCAAAAGTACGCCATTAACAAGACCCTGGCGGAAGTGAAGCGGCCTGGTCTGCAAAACGCCAACGTGAAGCTGGTGGTGCAAAAGTAACCATCACGGGCGTTCCCAAAGGAAGCGGGTTGGTTTTCCAGGTCCAGCCCGCTTTTCTTTTAGGCACACAAAAACGTCGGGGAACTGGCCTGGATCAGGCTCCAATTAACTATGGGGGCGGGCTAGTCGGTGGTTGCCAACTCCAAGATGCTGGCGGCCCCCACGTGAAACACATGGTCCTAAGCGGCAAACCAGGGATACTCCCAACTTATCCGGCATGAGCAAAATATCGCAGGCATCGAAGTGGAACCATTCCCGGTTGCGCACCACCCGCCGTCCGGTGTAATCGGGTACCCCCGGATGGCTCTTCATCCACTCGTCCACCGGGTCGTAGAGAACTGCTTGGTCCACAACAAACCGGCCAGCGCTTGCCGCATGAGGTTTTTCTAGTCGTCGGGGATGGTGGGGGAGATTACCATATCATAGAGTTCATCCGCTTCCCGGCGGCGCTGGTCAAACAGGGCCGATCCCTGTTCAAGATGGAAGAGTCCCGGCTGGTCCCTCAAGGGCAACAGCACCTGCACCAATCCCTCCGCCAGCACATCCATCGAATAATGCACGCAGGCCTTAGTGCCCATCTGTTCCGGATTCACCGCCCGGCTATCCCCCTTGTAGCGATGAAAGGCATCTTTGACAAAGGGTTGGGGGCTGATCCGCTCGAAGCTGGTTTTGTTCTCGGTAAACGGTCAGTGGCCCCCCGTTGGCGCCGCTAAGTAGTCGGTCTCTAGCAGAGGATGCTCGGCCATCACCGTTTGGTGATTCAGTCCTTTTGAGTCCTTTGATCAGGGGCCGGCGTTGGTCTTGGGCCTCGGGCCAACTCCAGGTGTTGCGGAACCAGAGGGTCGGCATCAGGTGAATAGGCGCCGCTTCAGGACCCCGGTTTTCCGCCCGGATTTTGATCCAGATGTCCCGCGGCCCCGCCTTGACGTACTCCACAAACCCATCAAAATAGCGGTCGTCGTTAAAGATGCTGGTGTCGAGCAGTTCATATTCCGGCTTAGAGGTCGAACGATGCCGGTTGGTGTGCACCAAATCTGCGGAGGGGAAAGGCCGCTGGGGATACTTGTAAAGGAATTTCATGTGGGCATGAGTTCTTAAGTAATACTCCTTGACGTCTTCCCCGTGATTGCCTTCGCCGTTGGTCAAGCCGAATAATTGCTCCATCAAGATGGGGTCTTGCCCGTTCCACAGGGTCAGGGCAAAGCAGAGTAACTGCCGGTTGTCACAGATACCGCCTAACCCATCTGCCCCCCAGCGATAGGCGCGGGAGCGGGCCTGGTCATGGGTGAAATAATCCCAAGCGTTGCCCGTCTCACCGTAATCCTCCCGCACCGTGCCCCACTGCCGTTCTGCTAAGGTCCCCACTATTTCCAGGAGGGTTCTGCTAACCATTGCGCCTCGGCGGTCATGATGGACTGTCCTTTTCTCTTAGGGGATTAGAAATTCCGAGCAGAATATAACCAATTTCCCGCCGAGATGCTGTAAAGAGGAGATTCAGAGTCGTGGGGTCTAGGCCGGGCTATAATGAAGGGGGCCAGCATACATCCTAGTTATGGATTTGGCGCAGATTTTCGGCACGGCCCACCCGGTCATTGGCGTGGTTCACCTGCTGCCGCTACCGACATCGCCCCGCTGGGGGGGGAGCCTACAGGCGGTGATCGAACGGGCGGAACAGGAGGCCAGTGCCTTGGCCGCGGGGGGGGCTGACGGTATTATCATTGAGAACTTTTTTGACGCCCCCTTTACCCAGCACCAGGTGGACCCAGCGGTGGTCAGCGCCATGAGTTTGATTGCTCAACGGGTGCGGGCGCTGGTGGATTTGCCCTTAGGGATCAATGTGCTGCGCAACGATGCCCTGAGCGCCATGGCCATTGCCACCAACGTAGGGGCGCAATTTATCCGGGTGAATGTGCTCACGGGGGTGATGGCGACGGACCAAGGGTTGATCGAAGGGTGCGCCCATCGCCTATTGCGCTACCGGCGGGAGCTAGACAGTTCGGTAAAGATTTTTGCCGATGTCCTGGTGAAACACGCCCGTCCCTTGGGGACCCCCAATTTGACGACGGCGGTGCAGGAGACGATTCACCGGGGGTTGGCGGATGGGATTATTCTGTCGGGCTGGGCAACGGGGCATCCCCCCACCCGGGAAGACTTGGAACTGGCCCGAGCAGCTGCAGGTGCGGTGCCGGTTTTAGTTGGGAGTGGCGCCAACCCGGATAATGTGGCCCATTTGTTGGCGGCGGCCGATGGGGTGATTGTGGCCAGTTGTCTCAAACGCAAGGGCCAAATCGATCAGCCCATTGACCCCCAACGGGTGAGTCGTTTTGTCCAGGCGGTGCGGCGCTGTCTGGAACCGCTCGATTCGCTGTCCAGTCATGCTTCCTCAGACCCCTCATTTACCCACACCTATGAGCAAGTTACGCAACCGTCGCCGTAGTACCCCCTGGTGGCAACGCCATTCCCATCCCATGATGGGCATCCTTGCCAGTATTGGGGCGGTAGAAACGGCCTATATCACCATCACCCACTGGTTGGGCGGCAGCGTGATTTGCCCGACCACTGGCTGCGACCAGGTGCTCAAGAGTGCCTACGCCCAGTTGTTCGGCATTCCCCTGTCCCTGGTGGGCTTTGTGTTTTACGGGGCCGTGGCGGTGATTGCCTTTTTTTTGGCGCCGAAACAGGATGAGGATTTCCCCTGGGCCTGGGCCTTATTTGCTCTGACCACGGCCATGCTGGTCTCCAGTGGTTATTTCGTGTATTTGATGGCCTTCCCCATCGGCGCTTGGTGTGTCTACTGCGTGACGTCGGCCATTTTGAGTGTTTTGCTGTGGTTTTTGGCCACCTTTGGTCGCACCTGGCGGGATGTCGGGCAATTGTTGACCACGGCGTTGGTGGTTGGAGTGGTCGCCCTGCTGGGCATCCTGGCTGCTTACAATGGTGTGGAGGCGTCTCCTGGTCAGGTCGGTCAAGCGCCGCCGCCGGTAACCACACGCTCAGGACCAGCGGAGATCGCCCTGGCCGAACACCTACGCAGGGTGGGGGCGCGGGAATACGGGGCCTACTGGTGTCCCCACTGCCATCAGCAGAAGCAACTGTTTGGCAAGGAGGCGGCGGCCAAAATTGATTACGTCGAGTGCGACCCCAGGGGTGTTAATAGCCAGGCGCAACTGTGCCAGGAAAAGGGCATCCGGGGCTATCCCACCTGGGAGATCAACGGTAAGTTGTACCCCGGTGTCAAACTGCTGGACCAACTGGCGGATTTGACGGGCTATCGCGGGCCGCGCAATTTTATCAACCAACCGGTGCTGTTGCGGTAAGGTACCCTATGACCAATAGCGAATTAGGCGGTATTAACGGGCGGCTGGATAGGTCGGAAACGGATGTCCGGGACCTGCAGCTGGAACTGAGAGCCGACCGGAAGAGCCTCAACGGCATGGTGCCTACGGGAGACTGACTGTCCGGTAACCTGAACCCATGGTTTCATCCTTTCCCCAAATCAGCCTGGGCCTGGTGTTGATCCTGACACTGGCGGGTTGTGCCGGCACGAACTGGGAGCGTTCCCTGGCGCCCGACCCCCGCCTCACCCCTACCCCCAGCCCTTCGCCAGTTGTTGAACCGAGTCCCTCACCGTCGCCGGAACCGGTGGCCCTCGCTGGTCTAGACCGCATTCCGGCAGCCCTGCAACCTTTGGTGCAAGATGTGATCAACCTGGGGGTCATTCCCGCCGGTGAGGTGCAGCTCGACCAGCCGGCGACCCGCCGCCAGTTTGCCCGCTGGTTGATGGCCGTGCAGCAGCGCCTGTACCGGGACCAGATCGAACGCCAAGTGCGCCCTGCCACTTTTGGCACCACACCGGTGTTTGCCGACGTGCCCCGTTCCGACCCCGATTTCACCCTCATCCAGGGGCTGGCCGAAGCCGGCATTATCCCCAGTCGTTTGACCGGAGGCAGTAGCGGACCCCTGCGGTTTGAACCGGACCGGTTCCTCACCCGGGAAACCCTGATCACCTGGAAGGTGAGTTTGGATATTCCCGGCAAATTGCCCACGGGCACGGTACAGGCCGTCACGGAAACCTGGGGTTTTGGGGATGCGGCGCAGATTTCTCCCCTGGCCCTGGGGGCGTTGGTGGTGGATTACCGCCGGGAGCCAAGCACTGTGCGTCAGGTCTGGGGCCGCACCCGTTTGTTTCTGCCCGATAAACCCGTCAGTCAAGCCCAGGCCCTGGCCGCCCTGTGGTTTTGTGGCACCGGTGATGCCCTGGTGACCGCCCGGGAGGCCCTCAAATAACGCCGCGAATTTCCTGCACTACCCCATCCCGCAGCACCACCTCCACCTGCATTTTTTCGATCAGGTTCTCCCCGACTTTCACCGTGAAATAGCCGTCTAGTTGACCTTGTAAAACCTCCTGTTCCATCTCCAGGGTTTGCACCTGGGTTAATTGGGTGAGAATTTGATTTTTTTGGTCCAGGAGCTTGCTCTTTTCGTCATTGGCCTGGAACTGAATGGAATTGATCTGTTCAGTCAACTGGGGACTGGCGGGTTGTTTTTTCAATTCGGTGATGGCCCGTTGCACCTGCATATCAATCTGTTGGGTGCGGGCGTCAATTTGATTGATTTGGGACTGGAGAATTTGCAAGGTTTCCTCTTTCCAGCGGGGGGTCACGATTACCTTAATGTTGACTGACCGTTTGAGAATCAACTCTTGTCCGTCTGCCATCGTTCGACCTAATCATGGGAACACCTGCCATCTTACCCCGAAGTGAGCAAGCCCGGAAATTGCAACCGGTAGAGGTGGGCATAGAGTCCCTGGCGCGCCAGCAATTCTTCGTGGGAACCGGACTCGATGATCTGGCCGGCCTTGAGCACCAGAATGCGGTCCACCGCCCGAACGGTCGCCAGCCGATGGGCAATCATCACCACCGTCCGCCCCTGGGTCAGGGATTGCAGGGCCTGCTGGAGCAGGGATTCGGTAGCCACATCCAAACTGGCCGTCGCCTCGTCAAGCACCAAAATGCGCGGTTGGCGGATGGCAATGCGGGCAAAGGCAATCAGTTGTTTTTGGCCGGTGGAAAGATTACTGCCCCGTTGGCGTACTGGTGTGTGGTAGCCCTGGGGCAAGCTGGTAATCCAGTCGTGAATCCCCAACTGCCGGGCCACCGTTTCCACCTGCGCCGGGGTATAGGTTTCCCCCAGGACGATATTGCTGTAGATATCGCCGCTGAACAGAAACGGCTCCTGGAGGATCACCCCCACATAGCGCCGCAAATCCCGCTGGGCCAAACAGCGAATATCCACCCCATCAATCAGAATCCGACCCACCTGGGGTTCATACAAACGACACAGCAAACGGATGACCGAACTTTTGCCTGCCCCCGTCGGCCCCACCAGCGCCACTTTTTCCCCCGGGTGGATCACCAAGTCCACATTTTTTAATGCCCATTCACCGGGTTTGTAGCCAAAAGAAACCTGTTCAAACCGGATTTCCCCTCGGCCATCCGGGGGCAAGGTCAACGGTTGGGCCGGGTCTTGAATACTGATGGGTTGTTCCCGGATTTCTTGAATGCGTTCAACCGCAATAAACCCCGCCTGGATCAGCGTAAACTTTTCCGCCAGTTCCCGCAGGGGGTCAAACAACCGCTGGGCAAACAGGATAAAACTAGCCAGCACCCCAAAGGTGAGCTTATTCCCCAGCACCAGCCCCCCCCCTGCCAACAATACCCCGGCAATGGCCACCAGAGCTATCCACTCCAAAGTCGCGGAAATGGCCGCATCGTGAAAGATGGTTTTATCCACCTCGCGGATATAGCGGCGGTTCACTTGGCGAAACAGCCGAGCATTGTAGGATTCCCGGCCAAACAATTGTACGATGCTAATGCCCTGGATGTTTTCTTGAATCAGGCTATTCAGGCGGGATAATTCCTCGCGAGACTGATAATTAGCTCGGCGAAATTGGGTCTGGAAATAGGTAATCAAGCCCGCCACCGGCACCAGCAAGGTCAGCAGCAACAGCGCCAGAAACCACTGCTGTTGAAACATCATGACCCCTAGGGCCATCAGGGTCAAGACATCAATCAAAATCCCCACGGCACCGGTGGCAAACACATCCCCAAGGGCCTCCACATCACTGGTTAAACGGGTGATCAGTTTGCCGACGGGTGTGCGGTCAAAATAGGCCATCGGTAAAGCTAGCACATGGTCAAATAAGTCCTGGCGAATTTGGGCGGTGATGTGCTGACCAATTTTTTGCACCAAGTAGCTCTGGACCCCCTGTAAACCTAGGCGCAAAGCAATGGTGATAAACAAAACAACCAGCAGCAGTTGTAAACCCTGCTCAAGGGGCAATTGGGCCAGAAAGGGGGGGAGCGGTTCCTGACGAATCAGGGAGATGACTTGTCCGATGAGGACCGGCTGCACGGCTCCGGCAAAGGAAAGGGGCAAAAGTAAAAAAATAGCTAGCGTCAGCCAACGCCGGTAATGGCCCGCATAACGACCGATTTGCTGCAATAATTGCCAGTCATGACGCCGCCGCCCGACCTCCTTCACCATTGACGTAATCCCAGATGCACCCTTTTCTAGTATGGGACAGACGCCCGAATCCTGGCCGGAAACAGATTTGTTAAACTAGCGGTCAGGTTGGGACTCCTGATAGGGGTGTGGGGTGATGGTGACTTCCTGGCGCTGGCGACGACGACCACCCACCAACTTGTGGTTATACGGGGGACTTTCCTTGCTATTGCACAGTGCAGTCCTGCTGGCCCTGCGGTGGGTGGAGGCGCCGACCGAAACTGCCCCTGTCGCCGAGTTGCCCCCCATCGAAATTGTGGAAGCGCCCCCGGTGGTCCAAGAAGCTCCCTCTCCACCTGACACGGCCAACCGCGCCGCCCAAAACCTGGTGGACCAGGGGAGCGCGCGCCCGGATTTGCCCCTAAGTGCAGAAATGACCCGTCGCGGCCCCGACCGCCCGGCCAGTCAACCGACACCGGCGGCATCCGACCACCAGGAGACCGTTTCGCAACCTGCACCCTTGGTCCCGACAGAACCTTCACCGCAGCCAAGGCCCGTCCTTCCCCTATCTCCCCCGCCTGAACCGCTGGCCCAAGAAACGCCTGCGCCCCAGCCGACGCCTAGCCCGGTGGTTCGCCAGCAACCTGCCGTGGCGCCAGAACCTGTTGCCCGACCCGCGGTTACGCCGGCCCCGACCCCACCCGTGGCACCTACATCTGATCCCCGGCGTGTCGCCCGCGCGTCCGAACCGGCATCGCCAGCATCGTCTCCGCGCCCGGCCCCACCACCCAAGGGCAATGCGGGTCTCCTGGGGGGACCGATCCATCGCGGTGGTTCCCAGGCTTGGTTTGACCAGGAGGCCAATAGCACCCGCAATGCCCCCGGTCCGACGCAACTGGCTGCACGGCAGGATGTGGACTTGGGACCCTATCTGGCCAACCTGCGCCGCCGGGTGCAGCAAAACTGGCGTCCCCGCACACCCGACCGGCAACGGCAAACGGTGGTGGGTTTTACCATTGACCGCAGTGGTCAGATTGGCAATTTGCGTGTGTTGCGTTCGTCGGGTTCCCCCCAGACGGATGCGGAGACCCTGGAGGCTATTCAGCGGGCGGCGCCCTTTGGTCCCTTGCCGGAAAACTTTGCCTACAACCAACTGGAAATCGAATTCACCTTCAACATCTATGTCAATAACGTGGTGATTCAACAGCCCCGGAGTTGGTATGGTTTTTAGGGGGGAAGGAGGCAGAGCATGGAAGTGGTCCGTCGTCTGTTTGCCGCCGGTGGGGTCGTCATGTGGCCGTTGCTGGGGTTTTCCATCTTGGCCCTGGCGCTGGTGCTGGAACGCCTGGTGTTTTGGGTGCGGGTGATGACAACGCAACCCCAGATCGTCCAGGAAACCTTGTCCCTTTACGAGCGCAGCCCCCGCTCGGCCATGATCTTGCTCAAACAAAACAGCCATCTACCCCTAGCGCGGATTTTTTTGGCTGCCCTGGAGCTGGAGGACCCCACGCCGGAGGAGTTTCGTTTGGCTTTGGAAACGGCCGCCCAGGCGGAATTACCCCTGATCAAGCGCTTCAATACGGTGTTTGAGACGATCATCAGCCTATCGCCGCTGCTGGGGTTGCTGGGGACGGTGCTGGGATTGATTACCAGCTTGGCCAATTTGCGTCTGGGGGAGGCGGGGGGCACGCAAGCGGTGGCGGTGACCTCAGGCATCAGTGAAGCGTTGATTTCGACGGCGGCGGGCCTGGTGGTGGCGATGATTACGTTGCTGTTTGCCAATATGTTTCGGGGGCTATACCAGCGCCAGATTGCTTTAATCCAGGAGTACGGGGGGCAGTTGGAGTTGCTGTATCGCCATTACTACGAAAAAGGAGGGGTCCATGCGGCTGCCCGAGGAGAGTGAACCCCAGGCGCACATCAACATCGTACCCATGATTGATGTGATTTTTGCCATCCTGGTGTACTTTATGGTCAGTACGCTTTCCCTGACGCGCCTGGAAAGTTTGCCGGTGAATCTGCCGGGGGCGACGACGGGTCAGGTGCAAAATGCGCCGCCGATCACGGTGAGCCTAGACCGCCAGGGGCGGGTGGCTGTCAATCGGCAGGTGGTACCTTTAGAGCAGGTAAAACCGCGGGTGCAGGCACTGGCGCCCCCAGGGAAAAGTACGGTGGTGGTGATTTCGGCTGACCGGGATGCGAGTTATGGACAAGTGGTGGCGCTCATGGACCAATTGCGGCAAATTCCGGGGGTGCGCCTTGCGGTGGCCACTCAGCGTCCTTAGCGCCTTGGTGGTGGGGGCGGTGACGGAGATGGCCTGGGCGCAGGAGCGGAAACCGGGGGCGGCGGATTTACCTACCCGGGCGCGCACCACCGGTCAGGTGACCTTTGGGACGGGGGGACCGATTCCGTTGGAACTGCGGCAGACGCGACCCCGTTGGCCCTTGCCTTTTGAGATTCAGGTGGGGCCAGGACTCAGCGGGGGCGATCCGGGGGCGGGACCGGCGGCCTACGGGGCGGATGCTATTCAGGTGGAAATCGTCGTGCCGGTGAACTAAAGTGGTGGCTATGGGCAAGGTGGTGTTGCCGGTGATTTTGGGGACAGTGCGCCAGGGACGCCTGAGCGAGCAGGTGGCCCGCTGGCTCGTTGCTCAAATCCAGGCGCAATACCCGGATGTGGTGACGGAGTTGATCGACATTCGCACGTTGCCGATCCGCACGGATGACGCGGGACCGGCGATTAAGTACCCCCCGTTTGCGGCCAAGGTGCAGGCTGCCGACGGTCTGATCCTGGTGGTGCCGGAGTATAACCATGGCTATCCGGGAATGCTCAAGCATGTCCTAGACAGCAATTACCCGGAGTATCGGTTCAAGGCGGTGGGGTTGTGTGGGGTGTCGGTGGGGGGCTTTGGCGGCACACGGGTCATCGAAGCGCTGATTCCAGTGATGCGGGCCTACGGTTTGTGCATGACCCCCATTGATTTGCAGTTCAGCTATGTGGACCGCCTGTTTGATGCCCAGGGCCAGTTTTTGGCGGCTGAGGAGTATCAACCGCGCTTGACCCGGTTTATGGATGAGTTGTTGTGGCTGGCGCGCACGTTGCAATGGGGACGTACGACGATACCCTTGCCCTAGGGAATGAGCGTTTTTGCACCCAGACGGGGCTGCCGGTGCCGACGTTGAGCCGGGGACAGGTAGAACGCTGGTGGCGTCTGGTGCAGCAGGCGGGTTTGACGCTGGAGGCCCTGGTGGAAACGGCAGGGCGCAGTGCGGCCATGTTGACCCTGGGATGGCTGGGGGAGAACTGGGACACGGGTCGGGTGGTGGTGCTGGCCGGGTCAGGGGTCACGGCAGCTGTTGCTTTGGGGGCGGCTCGCCACATGGCCAACCGGGGGGCGAATGTGCGGCTATGGCCCCAGTCCCTGGAGTTGCCCATTGTGCAAACCCAGTACCGGCTCTACCGGCAAACCGGGGCGCAGGTAGTAGATGCCAGCGAACTAGTGGGCGAAGGGGCGGCTGTGGTCTTAGCCGGTAGTGAAACGCCGCTAACGGCGGAGCAGCAACAGTGGATTGCCACCAGCGGGGCAGAGGTGGTGCGCATTGGGGAAACCCTTGATGCGGTGACGGCGGCGGCGACGTTGGTGCTGGGGCTACCGGTGGCGGAGGCCTGCTACACGGGCCAAGTCTATTTGGCGGATGTGGGGGTGCCCCTGGCGGTGTATGAACAGGTGGGGCTATATCACCGCTTTGTCTTCGGTCAGCAATACATCATTCCCCTGTACCCGCGCTAGCCCATATCGCCAATGCGCAGCGCCCCCGTGTACACCGTCCCCCGCGCTACATCCAGAGTAATGATGGCCCCGTCGCGAATGATTTGGGTGGCGTTTTTGACCCCCACAATCACCGGCACCCCCAGGCGCAGCCCGATGACGGCGGCGTGACCCGTTAAACTTTCGTCTTCGGTAACGATACCGGCGGCCCGGCGCATGGGTTCGACTAAAGACGCATCGGTCTGCTGGACCACCAAAATCTCGCCGGTCTGGAAATCCGTCAGCCGTTCCTGGGGACGCAGGACCCTGGCCCGGCCACTGACCAAACCTTGGCCGACCCCCACCCCCTGGGCAATCTGGGCGCTGACCATCCCCACTTTAATCAAATCGGTGGAACCGGCTACTCCCGGCAAGGTGCCTGCGGTCATTACCACCAGGTCCCCTTCCTTGAGCCAACCCCGCTCCTGGGCCATGGCCATCGCCACCTGAAACGTCTGCCCGGCAGTGGGCAACTCCAGTACCAGCAGCGGTCGCACCCCCCACACCAACTGCAACTGGCGGGCCACTTCGATGTGGGGCGTCACAGCAATAATGGGCGTGCGGGGCCGGAACTTGGAGACATTGCGGGCGGTGGCCCCGGTTTTGGTCAGGGTCAAGATGGCGCCGGCGGCCAATTCACTGGCTACATCGCTGACGGCCTTGCTAATGGCATTGGCAATCGGTTGCCCCCCCGGCTGGAACGGGCGCGAATAGACCCCCTGCATCCCCGGCTGTAAACACTCCTGCTCCATATGCCGGGCGATTTTATCCAGGGTCTGCACTGCCAGCACCGGATATTTCCCCGTCGCCGTCTCGTTGGAGAGCATAACGGCATCGGTCCCATCTAGGATGGCATTGGCCACATCAGAGACCTCGGCGCGGGTGGGGCGGGGGGAATGAACCATGCTATCGAGCATCTGGGTGGCGGTGATCACCGGAATCCCCAGCCGATTGGCCGTGGCAATCAGGCGCTTTTGCAACAGGGGCACCTCTTGAGCCGGCATTTCCACCCCCAGGTCTCCCCGGGCCACCATCACCCCATCGCACACCGACAGCACCGCCTCCATTTGGGCAATGGCCTCGTGTTTTTCGATCTTGGCGATCACCGGCACCCGGCAGCCCCGCTGGGCAATGATTTCCTTGAGTTCCAGGACATCTTCGGGACTGCGCACAAAGCTCAGGGCCACCCAATCCACCCCCTGCTCCAGACCGAAGAACAAATCCTGCCGATCCTTTTCCGTTAGGGGTTTCACCGACAAAGACACACCCGGGAAATTCACCCCCTTGTGGTTGGAGAGCACTCCCCCGACCGTCACCCGGCAGTACAACTCCTTCCGGTCCCGCCGCACCTCCTCCACCACCATCTCCACCCGGCCATCGTCCAGGAGAATGGTTGCACCAATGGGCACCTCCTCCGCCAAGCGCTCATAGCTGACATAACCCCGCTCCGTCGTACAGGGCACCGGCTCGCTGGTGAGAATGTAGGTACTGCTGGTGGGCACCACCACACTCCCTTCAGGAAACGTACCCAAGCGAATTTTTGGCCCCTGCAAATCCTGGAGAATGCCGATGGGTCGGTTCAGTTCAAAAGACAACTGGCGGATCAGGCGGATATGGCGTTGGTGGTCGGCGTGGGTACCGTGGGAAAAATTCAGGCGAAAAGTATTCACCCCCGCTTCAATCATCGCCCGCAGGACTTCCGGTGTGTTACAGGCAGGACCCACAGTGGCGACGATCTTGGTGCGGCGAAACGGGACCTCCATACCCACCCCAGACGGATACACGCAAGGGATTGTAGGCAATTGTAAACGGAAATTTACCCTCAAGGCACCAGGAAACGGCGGGTTAAATCCTGGTAGCTATCAATACGCCGGTCCCGCCAAAAAGGCCACCCCTGCCGCTGGGTTTCGATGTGGTCTAGGGATAGGGTTACCGTCAAGACCGCCGCCTGGTCTACTGGTCCCCGCACCAGCACCTGACCATCCGGCCCGCAGACAAAACTTTGCCCCCAAAAGACAATCCCCTCCCCTTGACCATGGGGGGTCGGTTCCCAGCCCGCTCGGTTGACCGCCACCACAAAACAGCCGTTGGCGATAGCATGACCGCGCTGGATAGTTTCCCAGGCCTGGTGCTGCGTCGTTCCCAGCGTATCCCGTTCCGCCGGATGCCAACCAATGGCCGTGGGATAAAACAGGATGTCCGCCCCCTGCATGGCCGTCAGGCGCGCCGCCTCCGGATACCACTGGTCCCAGCACACCAGCGTCCCGACCCGCCCGTAGGTGGTGGCAAACACCTGGTAACCCAAATCCCCCGGCGTGAAATAGAACTTTTCGTAATACAGGGGGTCGTCGGGGATATGCATCTTGCGGTACTTGCCCAAGTAACCCTGGCGCCCGTCAAGCACCACCGCCGTATTGTGGTAAAGTCCCGGCGCCCGCCGTTCAAACAAACTGGCAATAATGACAATATCCAACCGCTGGGCCAAGGCCTGCAACCACGCCGTTGTCGGACCCGGCACCAGTTCGGCCAGGGCAAACGCCCCGTAATCCTCCGTCTGGCAAAAGTAACGACTGCGAAAAAGCTCCGGCAGACAGACAATCTGCGCCCCCTGGGCCGCCGCCTGCTCGATCATCGCCCGCGCTTGGGCATCGTTCACTTGGGGGTCGGCGTCACACACCATCTGCACCAACCCCACCGTCACCCGTCCCATCGAGCTACTCCCGGTTGCCTACCCCCCCAATGCGGAACCCGAGACTCGAACTCGGAAGCCTTGCGGCACTAGAACCTGAATCTAGCGCGTCTACCAATTCCGCCAGTTCCGCACGACCTGCAATCTTTAATTATCCCCTCTCTATTTTAGAGCGTCAAGTTCGTAACCGAACAGGCGCGGGTCCACCTCCGTCAGCGCCAAATCCGCCAGGCCGTATTCTGCCCAGCGCCGGGTCACCCGAGCGGCAATCTCCGGGTCCGACGTCAGGGGGGGACTCCAGGGGCGGTCCGTCTCCGGCGGGATTTTGGTCGTCGCGTCAATCCCCATGCGGCTGCCCAACCCCACCTTGGGACAGGCAAAGTCCAAGCTATCAAAGGGCGTCTCCGGCAGGATGAACACATCCCGCTGCGGGTCCACTTTGGAACTGAGCGCCCAGACTACTTGCCGGGGGTCGCGGATATTGATGTCCTTATCCACCACAATCACAAATTTGGTGTAGGTGAACTGGGGCAGGGCACTCCAAAAGGCCAGGGCTGCCCGCCGCGCCTGACCCGGATAGGCCTTATCAATGGCCAGAATCGCCACCTTGTAGCTCAGGCCCTCCATGGGCAGGAAAAAGTCCACGATCTCCGGCACCTGTTTGCGCAGGATGGGGGTGTAGATCCGGTTTAGAGCAATAGCAATGAGCGCCTCTTCCTTAGGGGGCCGCCCACTAAACGTCGTGGCGTAGATGGGGTGATGGCGGTGGGTGACACAGTGGATGCGAATCAACGGCGATTCCTCCACCCCCCCGTAGTAGCCCATGTGGTCGCCAAAGGGGCCATCGGGAACCGTCTCCCCCGGCGTAATCGTTCCTTCCAAGACAATCTCCGCGTGGTCCGGCACCTCCAGGTTCAGGGTTTTACAGCGGGCCAGATGCACCCCACTGCCGCCGTACAGCCCAGCAAACAGCCACTCCGACAACTCCACCGGAATTGGGGTTGCCGCCGCCAAAACCAGCAAGGGGTCCACCCCCAGGGCAATGGCCACCTCTAATTTTTGCCCCCGTTGGGCCGCCTTGCGCAAATGCCGCGCTCCACCCCGCACCGATAACCAGTGGACCGACAGGGTGTTGCGGGACTGCAACTGCAACCGGTAAATCCCCACATTGGGCGTACCCGTCTCACAGTCTTTGGTGATCACCAGCCCCAGGGTGATAACCTTGCTCGCATCCCCCGGATAGGGTCGGATCAAAGGCAGTTGGGTCAAATCCACCTCATCTCCCCGTTTGACCACTTGCTGGCAGACTGGGAAAAAGCTGGTCACCGGTTTGGCCTTGACCACGTCCCACAGCAACTGGCCGAACGCCAAAAATTCCCCTGGCGTTTTTGGGGGTTTGGGCTGCTGCAACTGGCTGAGTTTTTCACCCAGGGCTTCTAACTCCTGGGGATGCTCTAGGTGCATAGCCCAGCAGACCCGCTCCAGCGTCCCCAGCAAATTAATCGCCACCGGGATAGACGACCCCTGGACATTCTCAAACAATAGGGCCGGCCCTCCCGCCTGCAACACCCGCTGGGCAATTTCGGCCAATTCTAAATCTGGGTCCACCGGGGCCTTGATGCGCCGCAATTGCCCCCGCCGCTCCAAAAGCTGCAAAAAGCCCCGCAAATCCCGCGCCATAGTTCCATTGTAGTGGGCGGTTACTGGCCCGGCGACCAGGCCCCCCGACGGGTGACCACCCATTCCCGCCGCCCCGTCAGTTGGTGATACACCGCCGCCAGGGACACCAAATTTTTGAACAGCCCATAGACCGGCAGCGCCACACAGTACAGCAACGAATCCCAGGCGTTCCAAGGGGAAAGGGCGCTGCGTCCCTGGTAGGCCACAAACACCTGGTAGGGGCCGCTCACCAACAGCAGGGCCGTAATCCAACTCAGCCATTGCACTGCCGGCGCCGGTAGGGAATCCCAATTCACCAGCTCCTGCACCAGCACCAGGGGGTAGTAAAGAATCGTAAAGTGCAGGGCAATGCCCCCCACCAGCATGCAAAGTAAATAGATTTTTTGTCCCAATCCCAGGTAGGGCGACCGGAGAATCGGCCAGGCATATTTCAGGCCCACCTGCAGCCACCCCTGCGCCCAGCGGCGGCGTTGGCACCAAAGCGCTCGTCCATCCACCGGCGCCAATTCCGTAGCTATTACATCCCGGTCGTGGATGATGCGGTAGCCCTGCAGCAGCAACTTCACCGTCACGTCAATATCTTCCGTGAGCATTTTGGGGTTAAAGCGCACCCGCCGCAGCACCTCGGTACGCCAGTAGCCGTTGGAGCCGCCAAAAATCCCCAAATCCGCCAGCAGGGACCGGGCCGGATGACTCACCCCGTACAGATGCTCAAACTCCACTGCCACCACCCGGGTTAAGAGATTATCGCGGGCGTTGCGGATGATGTTGCGCCCCTGCACCACGTCGTACTGTCCCCCCGCCAGCCAGCGCCAGGCCCGCCGCACGCTCTCCGGCAGGGGTTTCAAGTCGGCGTCTAATATTAATGTCATTTCCCCCGTCACCCAACAGACCGCCGCATTGAGATTTTCTGCCTTGGATCGGCTCCCTTCCACGTGCAACAGCTTGAGTTCCGGGTAGGCCTGGGCCAGGGCTTGCAATTGGGTTTCGATGGGCAGGGGTTGGGGGCGGTTATAAGCCAGGATGATTTCCAGGCCCTCCTTGGGGCGGGGTAGGGTGGTGAGCAAATGGGTGAGCGTATCCAGAATAATCCCCTGCTCATTGGGCAAATAGGCCACCACGATCACCGAATAGCGGGGCAGTTCGGCATAACGGCAGCGGGGTTGCCGGCGCAGACGGTAATAGGTGATGGTGCGGTAACCTAACCAGGTGGCAGTGGCTTCGACAATACCTAAAAGGGCGGCCAGGAGAAACAGGATGGTGGTGACCCACGCTAGGCCGGACATAACCTCCTCCCCCTTGGCCCACCGTCCTTATGCCGACCGTCCATGCCCTATGGCTCCGTTTCACGTCCTCACATCCGTATTTACCTTAACAGATTGCCTTTCCGGTGCATACCGGGATAGGATGAACGGCGGGCTGACCCTGTGGTTATGTCATCGCCATTACTGGAGCTGGCACGTTTATTTGGGGTGTTGGGCACAGTGGCCTTTGGTGGTCCGGCCGCCCACATTGCCCTGATCCAAAAGGAAGTGGTCGAGCGGCGGCAATGGCTCACAGGGGAAGAATTTTTGGACATGATGGGGGCGGTCAATCTCATCCCCGGACCCAACTCTACGGAAATAGTCCTTTTGGTGGGGTTGCGACGAGCGGGTTGGGCAGGTCTGTTGGTGGCAGGCACGGCGTTTATCCTACCGGCGGCCTTGATCACTACTTTTTTCGCTTGGGTTTATCGGGAATGGGGAACGTTGCCGCAGCTGGCACCGGTGCTGGCGGGGATGCAGCCGGTGGTGGTGGTGTTGATTGCCCATGCTGGGTGGCGCCTAGGGAAAAAGGCGGTGAAAAGTGCCTGGTTGCTGGCGGTGGGCTTGGTGACAGCGGGGTTATCGGTGCTGGGGGTGGGGGAATTGCCGGCGTTGTTGATTGGGGGTTTGCTGGGAATACTGGGGCGACGACGGTCGGCGGGGGTTTTGGCCTGGTGGCCCCCACTGCCCCTGATGACCACAGCACCACCCGCGCCGGCACCCGGCTTGTGGTCCTTGGCCCTGTTTTTTCTCAAGGTGGGGGCGGTGCTATTCGGCGGGGGGTACCTGCTGATCGCCTTCATTGAAAGGGACCTGGTGGAGCGCTATGGCTGGCTGACGCAACAACAGTTACTCGATGCGATTGCAGTCGGGCAATTTACACCCGGTCCAGTGCTATCTACTGCTAGTTTTGTGGGGTTTTTGATTGCCGATTGGCCGGGGGCACTGGTGGCAACGGTGGCTATTTTTTTGCCGTCTTTTGGCTTTGTAGCTCTGCTGAATCCGCTAATTAGCTGGTTGCGGCGTAACACCTGGACGGGGGCTTTTTTGGATGGCCTAAATGTGGCGGCAGTGGCCTTGATTGGGGTGGTGGCGGTGCGGTTGGGCTGGCGCTTAGGGACGGCGGCTTTGGGAACCTCCTGGGGGTATGGGCTGCGGATGATGGGGATTGCCCTGGTAGCGGCCGTCCTGATGGGGTGGCAAAAGGTGCCAGCGCCCTGGTTGGTTGGATTAGGGGCAGTAGTAGCCGGCGCGGTGAGCTATAGGGTCGGGATGATCCCGGAGCTACAAGGCCAAATCCAGGGGTAAGTTGCGACCAATACATACCACCTGGGTACGGCGGGGTTCGTCGGGACGCCAAGGTCGGTCGTAGTAGGTTTGCAGGCGCGTGCCCACTCCCTGCACCACCAAACGCATGGGTTTCCCCGCAACAACTGCCCACCCTTTGGCCCGGTAAATCTCGTACTGCTGAACCAGGGCCGTCAGGCGCTGCACCAGCCACTCCGGGTGGGGAATGTCGTCAGCCGTAAGCACTACTGCTCTCAGGCTGGGGTCGTGGTCCTCTTCGTCGTGGTCCTGGTCGTGGTGACTGGGGCGCTCGGCCAGGTGGTCTTCCACCGCCATCCCCAAATCCAGCAGCACGGACACCGGCACTTGGCCGTACTGGCAGGGGAGGATGCTCACCCCCGGTCGCACCTGGGTTTTGAGCCAGGCCATGAGCTGGGTTTGTTGCTCCGGCGTCAGGGTGTCCACTTTGTTGAGCAATACCAGGTCGGCGCAGGCCAGTTGGTCCGCCAGTAGCTCCCCTAGGGGGGTGTCGTGCTCAGTCAGGGGAACACCCTCCCGGTAATAGCGGGCGAGCTGACCAGTGTGCAGACTTTCCCCATCCACTACCGTGATCACCCCGTCGACTGTCGTGCGGGTGCGTATCCCCGGCCAGGTAAAGGCCTGCACCAGGGGCTTGGGCAACGCTAGTCCTGACGTTTCGATGACAATGGCGGTGGGGGGTGTTGGGCGGTTGAGCAGCATCTGCATAGTGGGCAAAAACTCCTCCTGCACCGTGCAGCACAGACAACCGTTGGTAAGCTCCACCACCGGCGTATCGCAACAGTTCGACAGCAGGGAGCCGTCAATGCCCACTTCGCCAAATTCGTTCACCAGCACCGCCAGTCCTTGGCTTTGAGGGGATTGCAGGAGGTGGCGCACCAGGGTGGTCTTCCCGGCCCCCAGAAAGCCCGTAATCACCGTCACCGGAATTTTCCGCATCGGCTAACCTCCTGTCGTCACCGGCGGCACCCGACCCAGCACCCGGTCTTTGAGCAGTTCCGGGCGTTCGGCGTAGGGGATAAATCCATCTTCCTTTTGCTGGTGCAGTTGGGTGAATGCCACTAGGGCCTGTACCGTGGCGGGGCGCTGGTCTCGGGCGGGCAGTTGCCCCAGGATGTAGGCAAATTTCCCCGGCGCGGTAATGGCCACGGCACAGGGATTCACACAGGCGCTGAGACATTTCACCGGTTGGATTTGCGCCCCCGTCTCCGCCAGAGCTGACTGCAAATCCTGCAGCAAAAATTCCCCGGCGCTGGTGCCCACCCGCTGGCCGTTTTCCCAGGTGCTCCCACAGGTCGTACACACAAATAACGTCGAGTGAACCGTCATCGGATTGTTCCTGCTTGCTTTTGTGCAGCTAAACGTAAAACGCAATGAGAATAGCTCGTGACAGGCAAGGGGCCACGATTTTGCCTATCGAGCATGGGCTGGCACGCAAACTTAGGGTGGTGGCCCTGGGGCATGTTGACGCATACGCTCTGTACCTCGCAGAGACTGGGACTACACCGGCGGGCATCCTGACTGAGCCATCTCCAAAGGATGGGCATCACAGTTGCGGGACAGCGGTGGATTCGCACCACACTTTCCCCGTTACCTGGCTGGGCTGGTCCCCCAACCAACCGGCTGTGTCCGTTATAGCATGGAGGACGACCAGTGGCAGTGATAGACCGGCTATGAAGTTTTCCATCGTCACGCCCTGCTACAATGCGGTGGCCCTTCTACCGGAAACGGTGGCCTCCGTCCTCGGGCAAAGGGCTGTGCAATCGGGCCAGGTGGAGTTGGAGTACTGGATTTGCGATGGGGGTTCCACGGATGGGACGCTGGAATGGCTGCGCCGTCACCCCCACCCGGCGGTGCGGGTCATCTCGGAACCCGACCAAGGGATGTACGACGCCCTGGCGAAAGGGTTGTCCCGGGCGACCGGGGATGTGGTGGCCTATCTCAATGCCGGTGATATTTACTACCCCCAGGCGTTTGGGGTGGTGGCCGAAATCATGGCGACAGGACAGGTGGATTGGCTCACGGGCTACCGGGTGATTTACAACCAACATTCCCAGGTGATTCAGGTGGATTTGCCTTACCCCTATCGCCGGGAATTGTTCGCCTTCGGTCTTTACAACCGGGCCTGGTGTCGGGTGCAGCAGGAATCCACCTTCTGGACCCAAAAGGTCCACCAAACCCTGGACCTCCGGCAGCTAAAGACCTGGCGCTATGCGGGGGATTATTTTTTGTGGATGCAGTTGGCCCAGGTGACGGATTTGCAGGTGGTGCAGAGTTATCTGGGGGGGTTCAAACGCCACCCGGGACAGCTGTCGCAACAGCGGGAGGCCTATAACCGGGAGGTGGCCCAGATGACCCAACCGGTGCCCCTGTGGGCCAAGGGTGCCCAGGTCTGGGACTGGTGGCAATGGCGTTGGCGTCGAACCTACCCTGGCGTCTGGCGGTTTGACCCTAAGATAAATAAATGGCGTCGCTGGTAGGGGTCCATGAGTCGGGGAACGTTGTTTGATAAGGTCTGGGCGGAACATGAAGTGGCGGTGCTGCCCTCGGGACAAACGCAACTGTTTATCGCCCTGCATTTGATTCACGAGGTGACCAGCCCCCAGGCGTTTGCCATGCTGCGGGAGCGGGGATTGCCGGTGCTGTTTCCCCAGCGCACCATCGCCACCGTGGACCATATTGTGCCGACCGACCAGCGCCAACGCCCCTTGGCTGACCCCCTGGCCGAAGAAATGATCGCCACTTTGGAAAAAAACTGTCAAGAGTTCGGCATCAAGCTGTACAACTTGGGGTCGGGGCACCAGGGGATTGTTCATGTAATCGCGCCGGAGTTGGGCCTGACGCGCCCAGGTATGACCATCGCCTGCGGGGATAGCCATACCTCCACCCACGGGGCCTTTGGCACGATTGCCTTTGGAATCGGCACGTCCCAGGTGCGGGATGTGCTGGCAACCCAAACCCTGGCGGTTAACAAACTCAAGGTGCGCCAGATTCGGGTGGATGGGCTGCTATCACCGGGGGTCTATGCCAAGGACGTGATTTTGCACATCATCCGCACGCTGGGGGTCAAAGCGGGGGTGGGCTATGCCTACGAGTACGCCGGTAGCACCATCCAGGCCATGAATATGGAAGAGCGCATGACGATTTGCAATATGTCTATCGAAGGGGGGGCGCGCTGTGGCTATGTCAACCCCGACCCGGTGACCTATGCCTATTTGCGGGAACGACCCCTGCGCCCGGTGGATTGGGAAGCGGCGGTGACCTATTGGCAGCAGTTCGTCAGCGACCCAGATGCGGAATACGACGATGTGGTGCAGTTTGACGCCACCCAAATTGCGCCGATGGTGACCTGGGGTATTACGCCGGGCCAAGGGATTGGGGTGGACGAGCGCATCCCCAAGCTGGAGGACCTGCCGCCGTCGGAACGGGAACTGGCCCAGGAAGCCTACGCCTACATGGGAGTGGAACCGGGACAACCCATTGCCGGGATGCCGGTGGAGGTGTGTTTTATCGGCAGTTGCACCAACGGACGGATTACGGATTTGCGGGAGGCGGCCAAGGTGGTCCAAGGGCGACGGGTGCAACCGGGGGTGAAGGCCTTTGTGGTGCCGGGTTCGGAGGCGGTCAAACGTCAGGCGGAAGCGGAAGGACTGCACGAGATTTTCTTGGCGGCGGGGTTTGAGTGGCGCTCGCCGGGGTGTTCGATGTGTTTGGCCATGAACCCGGATAGGTTGCAGGGGCGGCAAATCTGTGCGTCCTCGTCCAATCGCAATTTCAAGGGTCGGCAGGGGTCAGCCACTGGGCGCACCTTGCTGATGAGTCCGGCGATGGTGGCGGCAGCAGCGGTGACAGGCCGGGTGACGGATGTGCGGGAACTGCTATGAATTCCCTGTATGAAGCGGACTTTTATGCCTGGACCCAGGCGCAAGCCCAAGCCCTGGCCCAACGGGATGTGACCAAGCTGGACTGGCCCCATTTGCAGGAGGAGATTGCAGCGTTGGGCCGGCAGGAGTATCGGGAACTGGTGAGCTGCCTGACGGTGTTGATTGGCCATTTACTGAAGTGGGACTATCAACCGGATCGGCGCTCCCGCCGTTGGTTTTTGACGATTCGCGAGCAGCGGCGGGCCATGCGGCGTCATCTGCGGCGCAATCTCAGTCTCCAAGCGTTAGCCGATGCCGCCATGACGGATGCCTACGAAGCGGGGGTGGACCTGGCCCTGCGGGAAACGGATATACCTTTGCGCATGTTTCCTGAAACCTGCCCCTACAGCTTCGCCCAAGCCCTGGCGGATGATTTCCTGTGCGACACCAGCGGCGATTGGTCCGGTAACGCTTCTTTTCGGCCGAGGGCTTGTTGTATGTGGACCAGTGCCGACTTGGCCTTGCTCCCGGACAAGGGCAAGCGCTATGAGATCGTGGATGGGAAGCTGTTGGTGACACCCGCACCCCACTGGAAACATCAGAAGGTCTTGGCGACTCTGCGGTCGGTTGTTTGCGCTACTGGACGCCTGGTCCGACGGGGTGCGGCCAAGCCGGCCTCGGCACCAGTTCGGTTCTGGGTGAGTAGGATGACGTGATCCCGGATGTGGTGTGGGTCAGCCAGGAACGATACCGTTGGCTCCTGGATGAGATGGGCCATCTCCGGGGAGCACCAGAGCTGGTCAAAGACGTGACTGGCAGGTCAAACGCAAACTCTACTCGGCGCAGGGTGTCCTGGAGTATTGGCTGGTGAATTGGATTTTGCCTGCCTGGTTCAGCACGTCTTTGCCTATACCGGCCTATAACCCCGCCTTGGTGTGATGTTGCCCATCAATGCCCATTGGCCGGCGCCGGTATTGGGGTTTGTGCCCTGGCGGGATATAATAAAAACCATCGTCAAAGCCCTATGCCGTCTATCACGCACTGCGCATTGAGCGTTTGTACTGCACCTGCGTTGGTCCTGCTGGTGGCGGGGGCAGGCTGGCAGCAGATGAATCATCTATTGGGGCAGTGGGCGCAGGAGGTGTTTCGGGGGGAACGTCTGCCCGTGTTGCCCACACCGGTGCCGGAATAGCTGCGCTCAGGAACCAGTCACCGGGAGAGGCTCCATGAGTACGCTTTTGAACCTGGGGACAGCAGAGACGACGGAATGGCGGGCAAGGACGACCTTTCGCCATCTGCCGCTGGTGGAATCCTTGCTGGAGTCGGTCCTGCGGGAAGAAGGTGGCCAGCACCTGGTGGATTTGCTGCGCCAGTTGCAGTCGGTATGCCTACTTGAAGGTAAAGCCCAAAGCGTCGCCAGTGCCGAAGCCGCAGCCTTGGTGGAACAACTGGATTTGCAGGCGGCCATCCGGGCAACCCGGGCCTTTGCTCTGTATTTTCAACTTATCAACATCGTGGAGCAGTACCACGAGCAGTGTGAGAAAAAGCGGCGGCAGTCCCTGCACAGCACGTTGGATAATGGCCATGCGCTGTCCTACTGGGAACTGGGGGAGGCCGTTGGCAGCCTGCGGTGGCTGTTCCCCTACTTGAAACGCTTGAATGTGCCACCGGGACGGATTCAAAAAGTGATTGACCAGATGGAAATCCGCCTGGTGTTTACGGCCCACCCCACAGAAATCGTGCGCCATACGATTCGGGACCGGCAGCGGCGGATTGGTCACCTGCTGGCGAAATTGGACTGGGCGGAGGCGGGCCTGACAACGGGGGTGACGGCGCCCTGGGAGGTGGAGGCCATCCGGGGGGAATTGCTGGAGGAAATCCGACTCTGGTGGCGCACGGATGAACTACACCAAATCAAGCCCACGGTCCTGGATGAGGTGGATTACACGCTGCACTACTTCCAAGAGGTGCTGTTTGACGCTGTACCGCTGCTGTATGAACGGTTTTGCCAGGCGTTGCACAGTGCGTTTCCCCTGTTGCGGCCGCCCAAGTGGGACTTTTGCCAGTTTGGCTCCTGGGTGGGGGCGGACCGGGATGGCAACCCGTCGGTGACGCCGGAGGTGACCTGGCAGACAGCGCTGTTCCAACGGGAAATGGTCCTGAAAAAGTACTTGCAATCGGTGGAAAAACTCATTAGCCTGCTGAGCCTGTCACTGCACTGGAGTAATGTGCTGCCGGAGTTGCTGGAGTCCCTGGAGCAGGACAAGTTGCAGATGCCGGAGGTCTATGACCAGTACGCGGTGCGCTATCGCCACGAACCCTATCGGCTGAAATTGGCCTATATGCGCCAACGGTTGCAAAACACGCTGCAGCGCAACCGCCAGTTGACCCATCCCGACTGTACGGTGCCGGCAGAAGGGGCCTATTACGCCACAGGGGCGGAGTTTTTGGCGGAGTTGGATCTGCTGCGCCGTAGCCTGCAGGCCAGTGGCCTATCCTGCCGAGCGCTGGACCATTTGCTGATCCAGGTGGCGACGTTTGGGTTCATCCTGGCGCGGTTGGATATTCGCCAAGAAAGCACCCGCCATGAACAGGCCTTGGCGGAAATCGCTGACTATGTGCAGGCGTTGCCCCGCAGTTACCTGGAGTTGTCAGAGGAGGAGCGGGTTGCCTGGTTGCTGAGCGAGTTGCAGACGCGGCGGCCCTTGATCCCGCCCCGCTTGCCCCTATCAGAAGAAACGCGGGAAACGGTGGCCACCGTCCAGATGCTGGCCCGGTTACAGCAGGAATTTGGGGTGGAGATTTGCCAGACGTACATCATTAGCATGAGCCATTGCCTGAGTGACCTGCTGGAGGTATGGCTGCTGCTAAAAGAGGCGCAAATCTATGACCCGGTGACCCATCGCAGTACGGTGCAGGTGGTGCCTCTGTTTGAAACGGTGGAGGACCTGCAACGCTCACCCCAGGTGATGGAGGCCCTGTTTCGCCTGCCCTGGTATCAAGATTACCTGCGCCAGAGCACGGATTCGCTCCAGGAGGTGATGCTGGGCTATTCCGACAGCAATAAGGATTCAGGGTTTCTCAGCAGCAACTGGGAGATTTACAAGGCGCAGCGGGCGTTGCAACAGGTGGCGGCCCGTTACGGGGTAACGTTGCGGTTTTTCCACGGGCGCGGCGGGTCGGTCGGGCGGGGGGGTGGCCCCACCTACGAAGCCATCCTGGCCCAACCAGGAGATACGGTCAACGGCCGCATCAAGATCACTGAGCAGGGGGAAGTGCTGGCATCCAAGTACTCCCTGCCGGAGTTGTGTTTGTTCAATTTGGAGAATGTGAGCACGGCGGTGTTGCAGGCCAGCGCGCTCAAGCAGGGCTTTGATGAAATCCTGCCCTGGCATGAGATCATGGACGATTTGGCCCAGCGCTCCCGCCGCCATTACCGCCAGTTGATCTACGAGCAGCCGGATTTTTTGGACTTTTTCCATCAGGTGACGCCCATTGAGGAGATCAGCCAATTGCAGATCAGTTCGCGACCAGCGCGGCGCAAGGGCAAGCGGGATTTTGCCAGTCTGCGGGCGATTCCCTGGGTGTTTAGCTGGACGCAGATGCGCCTGTTGCTGCCGGCTTGGTACGGACTAGGGAAAGCTTTGGAGGAGTTCGTGGCCGAAAACCCCACCGAACATCTGAAGCTACTTTGCTGTTTTTATACCAAATGGCCCTTTTTCCGCATGGTGATTTCCAAGGCGGAAATGACGCTGGCGAAGGTGGACCTGAAAATGGCCCGCCACTATCTGGACCAACTGGCGCAACCAGAAGATAAGACCCGGTTTGAACCCCTGTTTGAGCAGATCGTGGCCGAGTACCACCGCACCCGGGCAATGGTGCTGACGATTACCGGGCACGAGCAGTTGCTGGCGGGGGATGTGGGTTTGCAGCAGTCGGTGCAGTTGCGCAATCAAACGATTGTGCCCCTGGGGTTTTTGCAGGTGTCGTTGCTCAAGCGGCTACGCCAGACGCAAACCAACGGCCTGACCTCCCGCTATAGCAAGAGCGAGTTATTGCGGGGGGCGCTTTTGACCATCAACGGTATTGCGGCCGGGATGCGCAACACGGGCTAGGTCACCCGCGGGCAAAATGGCATCGGTCAGGTCGGCTCCGTCGGTGAGCACCTCGACCCAGTAGGCCTGGTAAAAGTTAGCGCCCTGGAGATTGGCCCCGCTCAAATCCGTGCCCAGCAACCGCGCACCTTGGCAGTGGCTCTGGCGCAAATCTGCTCCCTGCAGGTTGGCTCCCGTCAAATCCGCTTCCACCAATTGCGCCCCCCCGAATTCCGCCCCGATGGCCACACACTCCCGTAAATTGGTGCCGAAGCAGCGCGCTTGATGCAGCAGTGCCCCGGTTAAATCGGCGCCCTGGAGACAGGCTGCTGCCAAATCGGCTTCCGGCAAACGCGCCCCCCCCAACTGGGCCTCTGTCAAATCCGCCCGCACCAGGTCCGCTTGGTCCAACGCCGCCCCCGTCAAATTCGCCTGCCGGAGATAGGCCCCACTCAAATTGGCCCGCCGCAACTTGGCCCCCCCCAGGTTCGCCCCCTGCAAATTCGCCCCCACCAAAATCCCGTCGCTCAGGTCAATTCCTCGCAAATCCTGGCCCGTCAAATCGGCAAAGCTGAGATTGAGACCGGTAAAGTGGCGTTGTCCGGTTTCGTAGGCCAGCAACAGGTCCATGACATTCATATCGCCAAAATAGCCTGGTTATCGCCGGGGGGGCGGTCGCTGCAGGCCTCAAAAAATTCCCGCACCGGCGACGGCAAATCCGGGAACTCGAAGTAGGCATCCCCCCAGGCGATGTCCGGCCAGAAGTGGGCCAAGCGGGGCGCCAGAGCTGCGGCTTGATCCGGCGGCAGGTTCAAGGGCGGGTGCGTCAGCAACTGGGCGATAAATTGGGGGGAACGGCGTTCCATCCAGGCCCGGGCATCCGCCAGCAGGTGGGGCGCTTGGGGCAGGGCCGTCACCCGTTCGGTGGTGATGTGCATCGCCCCTTCCTCCCAGGTTACCAGGCGGTAGGCGTGGGGATAGGCCGCCAGCGAACCCGTCGTCACATCAAAAAACCCCTCCTCTTCGGCAATGTCCTGGATGTGCAAATGTCCCGTAAACACCACCCGAATCCCGTGCCGCAACAGCAACCGGCGCAACGCCTGACGGTTCTCCAGCAAATAGCGCCGCCCCAACAGACTGCGGGCCTGGTTGGGAATGTGCTCACACACATTGTGATGCACCATGACCAGCGTATGCCGCCAGGGGGACTCCCGCAGCACTTGCTCCAGCCACTGCCACTGCTGGGGGTCAATGCAACCAAGCAGTTCCCCCTGGGCATCGAACTGGTTGGAGTTCAAACCGATCAACCCCACCCCCGGCAGGATTTCCTGGGCGTAGTAGAGCCGGTCTGTGTGGCGATAGCCCTGTTGCCGGTAGTACTCGGGAAATTCCGCCGGGGCAATGGCGCCGGGGTCAGGGGGAATGTCGTGGTTCCCCGGAATCACATAACAGGGAAAGGGCAATTGACTCAACCGCTTAGAAAGCCAGGTATGGTTAGCCGGTTCCCCGTGTTGGGTCAGATCGCCGGGGATGAGCAAAAAGTCCAACTCGTAACCGCTCAGGCGCGCCAGGACCGTTTCCAGCACCGGAATACTGTACTCCAGGCGGTGCAGGCGATGGGGGTAGTAGCGAAACGTCTCCGGCGTGGTGACGTGGGGGTCACTTAAAACGGCAAAACGACAGATGGGCCTGGTCATGGGGACGGCTAAACCTGGGTCACTTCTACTGTAACCGTTGGCGTCACGGGTAACAAACAGCGCGGCTCGCCACCGCTCAAGTCCTGGTAGTGGTGGTTGCGAATCGCCGTCAGTTCCGTCTGGATTTGCTGCGGGGGTACCCCCAGGTCCGCCAACAGATGACTGCACAAGCCCAAACTGGCCTCAAAGTCCGGATGAATCACCCGCGTCGCGCCCAACCGGTAGAGACACTCAATATGTTCCTTGCGGGGGGCGCACACCAGCACCGGCAACCGCGGAGCCAACTGCAACGCTCGCTGCAAACACAACCGAATACTCACCAAATCCGGCAGGGTAATGACCAGCGCCCGCGCCTGGGGTAAATTCACCCGCTGCAAAATGGCCCACGCCGTCCCATCTCCCCATATGTAAGGAAAATTCCGCTGGCGTGCCTGGGCCACCGCCCGTTCCGACTGGTCCACCACCACCAACGGACAGCGGTGCGCCGCCAACACTTGAGCCACATCCTGCCCGATTTGCCCATAGCCGCAGATCACCACATGATCCCGCCAGGAAGACTCAGCATCCCCCACAAGCAACGGTCTTTCTTTTTCTCGCCCCTCCCACCAGCGCACCGCCCAGGGCAGCAGCACCGGACTCACCAGTAAAGTCATCGCCGTCGTACTCACCACCAACAAGTAGTGGTAGCGGTCGATCAGGCCCCACTCCTGGGCCGCCGTCGCCAGGATGAACGAAAACTCCCCAATCTGGCTCAGCCCACACCCTATCAGCACCGCCGTCGGCCAGCCATAGCCAAACAAGCGGGTCACCGGCGCCGCCACCAAAAACTTCCCCCCCATTACCAACAACACCGCCCCAGCAATCCAGGGCGCTTGTTCCCAGAGAAACCCCGGGTCCATCAACATACCGATACTGGCAAAAAACAGCGCCCCAAACACATCCCGCAGGGGTTCGACATAATCCAGCGCCTGGTCCGCGTAGTCCACCTCCGCCATCATCAACCCCGCCACAAACGCCCCCATTTCGCTCGACAGCCCCAGCCGTTCCGTCAGCAAGGCGATCCCCACACATAGGCACACCACCCCCAGCAAAAACAACTCCCGGCTTTCCCGCTGCGCCAGAAACCGCAGTAAGCGAGGCATCCCCCAGCGACCCAAAGCCACCGCCCCCCCACTAAACAGCAACAACTTCAGCAGGGACTCCCCCAGAGCCGGGCCAACCGCTTCCCCCCTAGACGCCAGCGCCGGCAACACCGCCAAGATCAACCCCACCGCCAAATCCTGGACGATCAAAATCCCCAGCATCGCCTTACCCGCCAGGCTATCCGTCTGCCCCGTAGCCGCCAGGGACTTCAGGGCCACCGCCGTCGAAGACAAGGCCACCGTTGCCCCCAACACCACCCCCGCTTTAGGGGACAACCACCCACTCGCCGCCACCCCATAGGCCGTCACAGCCATCGTCAGCCCCATTTGCAGCAGGCCACCCCCCAGGGCAAAGGTCCCCACCTGCCGCAGCTTGGCAAAGGAAAACTCCACCCCCAAGGAAAACAACAGCAACGTCACCCCCAATTGGGCCAGGGTCTCCACCTGCACCACCTCCCGGATCCCCCCCAGGCCCGCCGGTCCCACCAGCACCCCCGCCAGGATGTAGCCCAGCAACGGTGGTTGCTTGAGCAGCGCCGCCAGCGTTCCCCCCGCCAAAGCCGCCGCCAGCACCAGCACCAAATCAACGATCAAACGCCCATCCGCCTGCATGGTCCACCCTGCCGATTGACTTTTCCACCATAGCGATTTTTACCCTTCCGCCGGATGAAAGTAGCGGTAAATCTGCTCAGCCAAACGGGGTCCAATTCCCGGTGCCTGGGCCAGTTGTTCCACCGTTGCCGCCTGGATTACCTCCAGGGAATGGAAATGGGCCAGCAACTGCCGCTGCCGCCGTTCCCCCAACCCGGGGATTTGCGCCAGGGTGGAGTAACGATAGCGCCGCATTCGTTGCTGCCGGTGAAATTTCACCGCAAACCGGTGAGCCTCATCCCGCAACCGCCGCAACAACTGCATTCCCGGGCGTTCCGGGTCCGCCACCAACGGTTCACGCTGCCCCGGCAGGTACACCTCCTCCTGCCGTTTGGCCAAGGCCATCACCGTCAGCTCCCCTCTCTCCCACCAGGGTTGCAGCACCTCCAGCACCGCCGACAACTGCCCCTTGCCCCCATCAATCAACACCACATCCGGCCAATCCAGGTCCCCCACCGTCGGTCGTTCCGGGTTTTCTCGCCAGGGGGCAAACCGCCGGGCCATCACCTCCGCCAAACTGGCAAAGTCATCGCTGTGGCCGGGGCGCACCTGGGGGCTGTGGATGTGGTAGTGCCGGTAGTGCTGCTTCGCCGGTTGCCCCCCGATAAACACCGCCCGCGCCGCCACCGCATTCGTCCCCTGCAGATGGGAAATGTCGTAGCCCTCCAGGCGCTGGGGTATATCCGGCAACTGCAACAGCTCCGCCAGGTCCGTCAGCGCCAGCAGGTGGGATTCCCTGGCCCGTTGTCGCCGCTGTAGCTCCAACTGGGCATTGCGCATCACCAGGTGGAGCAGTTCCGCCTTTTGGGCGCGCTGGGGTGTGTGAATCCTCACCTTTCCCCCCCGCTTTTCACTCAAAAAATGACTCAACCATTCCCCATCGGGCAGCTCATGTTGCACCAGGATCAAAGGCGGAATTTCCACCCCCTCCACCTGGGTGTAATGTTCCTCCAGTACCCGCTGCACAATCGCCCCCGGTTCATCCCCCTGCCGTTGGGTAAAAAAGCCCAATTGCCCCACCAAGCGCCCCGCCCGCATCTGAAACAGTTGAATACACACATCCCGTTCATCCATCGCCAGGGCCACCGCATCCAGCACCGCCTGGTCATCCGGCAGATTCACTTTAGGTTGTTCCCCCAAACTCTGCAACCGGCGGATTTGGTCCCGCACCTGGGCCGCCGCCTCAAACTGCATCGCCTCCGCCAACTGATGCATTCTCTGGGTGAGTTTAGCAATCAGCTCCTCCGTGCGCCCCTGGAAAATCATCGCCACCTGGGCCACCGTCTGCCGGTACTCCTCCGGGGAGATCAGCCGCTGGCACACCCCTGGACAGCGCCCAATCTGATAGTTCAAACAGGGCCGGTCGGGAAACAGGGGCCTAGGCCGCTGGCGCAAAGGAAACAACCGGTAAATCAGCCCCAGGGTTTGCCGCAGTTGCCACGCATCCACATAGGGGCCGTAATAGCGGTCCTTGGGGTTCGCCAGCCCCCGTTTCCGGGTGATGAAAATCCGTGGGTACTCCTCCGACCAGGTGATGCAGACATAGGGATAGGTCTTGTCATCCTTAAGCAGAATGTTGTAGTAGGGCTGGTGCTGCTTGATGAGATTAGCCTCCAACACCAGGGCCTCCGTTTCCGTGTCAGTGACGATGAAAGCAATATCGGCCACCTGCTGCACCATCAGGGCCATCCGGGGACTCAAACGGGCGTCGGCCCGGAAATAGGACTGCACCCGGCTGCGCAACCGCTTGGACTTGCCAATATACAAAATGTTGTCCTGCCGGTCCTTGAAAAAATACACCCCCGGCTCTAAAGGCAACTCCGCCAAGCGCTGCTGTAACTTCTCCGGCTGCTGGAGCAACGGACCATCCATCCCCATATACCCATCCCGCCTAGGCAAGGATCGTAGCAACCCCCACCCAAACCCTTCGTCAAACAGCTTAACAAATCTTTACATTTGTTTATCTCATGTCGGGTAAGGCCGATGGGGTCTAGAAAAACGGGGGTTATGGTTCTAGGCGCAGTCATGATTCGTAATTCTGATTACAGCCATAAGTGGGGTGGGGTGCTATGGTAGAGGCGAAAAGGTCGGGTTTTAGTAAGCAAATGATGAGCCAGATTCTTGATCCCCCACCAGTGGAAGCCACGGACTGCCTTATTTGTTGTTATGTTAATGCCACCAGTCAGATTCAGGTGGTACGGATTACAAATGTGCCAAATTGGTATTACGAGCGGGTGGTTTTTCCGGGTCAACGGTTAATTTTCTCGGCGCCGCAGACTGCTCATTTGCAGGTGTATGCCGGGAGTATGGGGGAGTTGGATGAGGTGATTCCCTGCCAGGAGTTACAGGTATTGGCGGGTGCCCCGGAGCCGGCGTTGGTTTCGTCCTGAAGGCCCCATTAACCATTGCCCTAAAATAGAAGCTAGCGGCTGGGCAAGCAATGGCAGGGGAATGGTCACACTACCATGGCGCCAGGGGGCACCCCTAATTCTCGTGGTAGATGATGACCGTTCCATTCGTGAGTTGCTCCAAGGGGAGATGGAGCGAGAGGGCTACCGCACTTTAACCGCCAGCAACGGGATCGAGGCGATTGAGATTTGTCAAAAAACGCTACCGGATATTGTGTTGCTGGATGCGGTCATGCCCCAGATGGATGGGTTTCGCTGTTGTGCGGAGATTCGCCGCTGGCCGGCCTGTGAGAATTTGCCGGTATTGATGATCACCAGCTTGGATGATGAAGAATCGGTGGCGGAGGCCTTTGCCGCGGGGGCGACGGATTACATTATTAAACCGGCCAGACAGATTCACTGGAGCGTTCTGCGGCAGCGGGTGCGGCGGTTACTGGAAGCCTACGCGGCCATGCGGGAACTCCAGCAGCGCAGTGACCAAGACCGCAAGTTGACGCAAATCACGGCCCAGGTGCGGCGGTCACTGAATCTACAGACCATCCTGCAGACGACGGTTCAGGAAGTACGGGACTTGTTACAAGTGGATCAGGTGGCCATTGGTGAGCGGTATGAACCCGCCGGTTGCCGATTTACGGCCGAATCCACTGCCCCCGGTTGGCCCTCGGTGATCCAGGCGTCCATTCCAGTCCCCCCCTCGACAACCTGTAGCGCCGATTGGTTAGTGCAGGTGAACGATAGTGACACCGTTGACCCGGCGACCTGGTATGGTCAAGTGATGGGGCGCTGGGGCATGCAGGCGTTTTTAGCGGTGCCGGTGCTTTTGGGGGAAGCGGTCTGGGGGTTGTTGACGGCGCACCACTATTCCGCCCCTCGGCTCTGGTCGCCCCACGAAGTCAACATGCTGCAACAGTTAACGATGCAACTGGCCAGTGCTATTCAGCAGGCCCAGTTATACCAGCAGTTGCAGGCGGCCAACCGGGAGTTGCAGCGGCTGGCGGCGTTTGATGGGCTAACCCAGGTGGCCAACCGGCGGCGATTTGATGAGTACCTGGCCCAGCAGTGGCAACAATTGGCTGCCGAGGGGGCTAGTCTCTCGCTGATCCTGGCCGATATTGATTTTTTCAAGCGTTACAATGATACCTATGGCCATCTGGCGGGGGATGACTGCCTGCGGCGGGTCGCCCAAACGATCGTGCAGGTGGTGAACCGGCCAGACGATTTGGTGGCCCGCTACGGGGGGGAGGAGTTCGCCGTGATCTTGCCCAGGACTATCCTGTCAGGTGCCGTGATGGTGGCGGAACGGATACGGGCAGCGGTGGAGCAGTTACGGATTCCCCATCCCTGTTCAACTGTTCACGACTGGGTGACGTTGAGTTTAGGGGTCACGACGATGGTGCCGACGACCCTCAATAGCCCTGCCGAACTGGTTGCCGCGGCGGACCATGCCCTGTACCAGGCGAAACAACAGGGCCGCAACTGTGTCGTTCCTTACTGAGGTCCTATGGTGTGGCGGTGGTGGGGGCGACCCCGGTGTGTGGCCAAGGTGGAAATTAACGGGGTTATCAACGGCGCAGTGCGCAAGCGGGTGCTAAAGGCCCTGCAGGTGGTGAAAGCCAAGAAGTATCCAGCTCTGTTGGTGCGCATTGATAGCCCTGGCGGCACGGTAGGAGATTCCCAGGAGATTTACAGCGCCCTGTGTGATTTGCAATCCCGCACCCAAATTGTGGCCAGTTTTGGCAATATCGCCGCGTCGGGGGGAGTGTATATCGGCATGGGCGCACCCCACATTATGGCCAATCCCGGCACGGTCACCGGCAGCATCGGTGTGATCCTGCGGGGGAATAATCTAGAGGAGCTGCTGAAAAAAATCGGTGTGTCCTTCAAGGTGGTCAAGTCCGGGCCGTACAAGGACATCCTGGCCTTTGACCGGGAACTGACCCCTGAGGAGCACCAAATTTTACAACAGCTCATTGATGTCAGCTACCACCAGTTCATTACTACGGTGGCAACGGCCCGGCGTTTACCCCTGGAGCGGGTGCGGGAGTTTGCCGATGGCCGGATTTTCACGGGTGAACAGGCCCTGGCTTTGGGGGTAGTAGACCGCCTGGGCACGGAAGAGGACGCCCGCCGCTGGGCCTGTGAGTTAGCCGGTCTTGACCCGGAACGCACCCCGGTCCGTACCATTGCCGGTCGGCCCCGTTCTCTCCTAGCGCGTCTGAGCCAGCAAGCCCTCCTGTGGGACTACGCCGGCATTCCCCTGTGGCTGTACAGCCCATGAAAAAACCAGCCGCGAAGGCTGGCCCTGACTGCTGTGTTGAGAGGAGAAAAGATCATCCAGTGCTGACCTTTGCTCTGTAAACAAATGTAAAGCAATGGCGACCGAAAAACAAGCCCTAGGGGTAGAGACGGTTGAGGGCTTGCCAACTCCGGCGGGCCAGTTCCGGCAGGAACTCTTCATCGGCGCTATAGGCCGGGTCGTCCCCAAACACCACCAGGATAAAGGCCATACGACCGTCGCTGCGGCGGATGATCACCCCGTCATGGCGACAGGTACTGGTGTGGCCCTCTTTGCCGAGCACCTGGGCATCGGGCGGCAAGTTGGCCCCCAAAAAACCCGGCAGGGGAGAGGTCCGGGTGATCCAGTCCTGGATTTTTTGACTGGCTGTCGGCGACACGGCTTGCAGGGTGTAGATTTCGTAGAGCAGGCGCGCCGTTTGCCAGGTGGTCAACCGGTTACGGCTGGGTTGTTGGTCACCCCCCCGCAGTTGCCATTCCCGACCCCAGGGTTCCTCATAGCCATAGATAGGAAAATTTTTATGCATCAGGTTGAGGTAACCGTAGCCCGCCCCCCGAAAAAAGTGGTTGATCTGTTCCCGTTTTTGTTTCCACTGGGCAAACTCTGCCGGCCCTAGGGCTTCCCCCGATTCCGTTCCCGTAAGGGCATCCACCACCCGGCTGGCCGCATCGTTGCTAGACAGTTGCATCATCGCGGTCAACTCGGCAATCGGCACCGCCTCCCCGGTCAATAAACCCGCCTGTTGATAGGCCAAAAACATCACCAGCCAAAACAACTTCACCACGCTGGCGGGATAGCGCAACTCCTGTTGCTGATACCCGGCAATTTGCGGCGTTTCGGGACGACTGACATCCATCAACGTGATAGACAGCGCCGCCGTGGGCAAACCCCGAGCTTGCACCCAGGCCACCATCTGCTGCACCACCGCTTGCAGATCCGGGTTGTACACCGTAGGGGGCGCCGTACGGACATTGTAGATCAGGGGCGAGGCGACTTCCGCTTGATCCTCCTGTTCATCGGTAGTTGCAACCCATTCAGAATTTGAATTTAAGGTCTGGGGTTGTGCCCACCGTAGCGCCAGCCACCCGCCTGCCAAAAAACCGAGGCTACCGGCCCCCACAAACAGTAGCAGACCCAGCCTAGGCCATCCCTGCACCCGCCATGCCTGCTTGCGTCCCGGCACCCATTCCTCACACCGAGCTATGTCCGACTAGTATATCAGTATCGGCAAAGAAGATAGGCCCCGTTATCCTACAAAAAAAAACCATCAGCCAAACCATGACTGACGGGCTTACCTGTCCTCAAGGATCATCGGAACGAATTCCAGTATAGCACGAACGGCCCTCTGGTGGGTGAGGCCGATCACATATCCTGGGTAGCCGCCGCCAGGAGACGAAACAGTTCCGGGTCGAGCTGGTACCCCAGCACTGCCGCCATCTGGGTCAATTTCCCCTCCCAGGCCCAGCCCCGCTGCCGCAGCCAGCGATACAGGTAAAACACCCGCCCCATGAGGAAGATATCCAGCGCCTCCGGGTTGAATTGAATTCCCTCCCGGGGACTGAACTGGTGCGGTACCAGCATGGCTACATAGCGGGCCAACTCCTGCTGCCAGTCTAAAAACAACGGCAACCAGGGGTAATGGGTATCTAGCCAGAGGAACCACAGGCGCACCTCCGGCACCTCCGAGAGTTCCCGGGGGTCGGTGGGGTCGCGGGGGAAATCAATGGCAAACTGCACCTGCAAGTCCGGCGATGGCAGTTGCTCCAGCGGCAGCACCCGTTGCACTGGTCGCAAATCCAGGCGTTCGATCACCGGTCGCGACACCGCAATGGTCACCAACCCCATTGCTCTAGAAATTCCGGTCCGTGAGAATCTCGTACCCCGTCGCCGTCACCAACACCGTGTGTTCGTACTGGGCCGACAGCTTGTTATCCACCGTCACCGCCGTCCACCGGTCCCGTAGGATACGGGTTTTGGCCGACCCCTGGTTAACGATTGGTTCAATCGCCAGCGTCATCCCTGCCCGCAACTTCACATTGGGCAACTGGTTAGTGCGGTAGTTAAACACCGACGGTTCCTCATGCAGATGGCGCCCCACCCCGTGGCCCGTAAAATCCTCCACCACCCGGTAGCCCTGGGCGCGCACGTAATCCTCAATCGCCCCAGCAATATCCATCAAGGTATTGCCCTCTTTCACCTGCTCGATGCCCTTGTAGAGAGCCGTTTCCGCCACCTGCATCAGCCGTTGGGCCTCCGGCGACACCTGCCCCACGGCAATCGTGATACAGGAATCCCCGTGAAACCCCTGGTAGTAGGCCCCCGTATCCACCTTGAGAATATCCCCTGGTTTGAGCACCTTTTTGGCGCTGGGGATGCCGTGCACCACTTCGTGATTGACGCTAGCGCAAATCGAGGCCGGAAAGCCGTGATACCCCTTAAAGCTAGGCGTAGCTCCCAGTTCCCGAATCCGCTGCTCGGCGTACTGGTCCAGTTCGAGGGTCGTCATACCCGGTTTGACCATCTCGCTGATTTCCCGCAACACCGTCGCCACAATCCGCGCCGCCACCCGCATAATTTCAATCTCCCGGGGGGATTTGATGGTGATCGGGCGTTGCTGGGGACGAGTCGCTTCCGCAGCCGGACGGCGTAGGGGAACCGTTAAGGAACTGAGTACATTCATGCCAGCGCCACTTTAGAAAGTGCAAAGTTTCTCAATCTATGGTAGGACAGTCACCCCCCCCCTGCCAAATTAGCACTCTCCCCGGCCGAGTGCTAAAGGATGTTACTATAGGCGATGGAGTGATTGGGGCAGAGCGTATGGTAAAGCTAGTCAGTTTTGATGAAGCAGCGCGCCAGTCCCTAGAGCGGGGGGTCAATGCCGTCGCTGACGCCGTGCGGGTGACCTTGGGGCCCCGTGGTCGCAACGTGGTTTTAGAGAAAAAATTTGGGGTGCCGGAGGTGGTCAACGATGGGGCCACCATTGCTAAGGAAATCGAACTGAGCCATCCCATGGAAAACACCGGCGCCCAACTGCTCAAGGAGGTGGCGGAAAAAACAGCCGATGTCGCTGGGGACGGCACCACCACCGCCTGTTTACTGGCCCAGGCCATGATTCTCGAGGGGATGAAAAACGTCTCCGCCGGCAGCAACCCCATCAATCTCAAACGGGGCATAGACCGGGCCGTGCAGTATCTGGTGGAAAAAATCAAGGAAGTCAGTCGGCCCGTCGAAGGGGAAATGGTCAAGCAGGTGGCCACCATTTCTGCCGGCAACGACGCCGAAGTGGGCCAGATGATTTATGAGGCGATGGAAAAAGTCACCAAAGACGGGGTGATCACGGTCGAGGAATCCAAATCCCTGCAAACTGAGCTGGAAGTCGTAGAGGGGATGGAAATTGACCGGGGTTACATTTCCCCCTACCTGGTGACCGACCAGGAAAACATGGTGGCCGAGTACGAAAACGTGCGGCTGTTGATTACCGACAAAAAAATCAGTGCGGTGGCCGACCTCATCCCCCTACTGGAGAAAATCAGCCGTTTGGGGCAGCCCCTGTTGATTATTGCCGAGGATGTGGAGGGGGAAGCCCTCGCCACCCTGGTGGTCAACAAGATGCGGGGCGTGTTGAATGTCTGCGCCATCAAGGCCCCTTCCTTTGGCGACCGGCGCAAGGCCATGCTGGAGGACATCGCCATCCTCACCAACGGTCAGTTCCTGTCGGAGGATTTGGGCTTTAAGTTGGACCAGGTGCAGCCGGATATGCTGGGGACGGCCCGCCGGGTTACTGTCAGCAAAGACCGCACCGTGATCGTGGCCGGTCAAGACACCCAGCGGCAGGTCCAGGCCCGGATTGCCCAACTGAAACAAGAACTGGCGGAAACCGACTCGGAATTTGACCGGGAAAAGCTACAGGAGCGGATTGCCAAATTGGCCGGCGGCGTGGCAGTGATCAAAGTGGGGGCCGCCACTGAAACTGAACTTAAGGAAAAGAAATTGCGCATAGAAGATGCCCTCCATGCCACCCGGGCTGCCGTAGAAGAAGGCATCATTCCCGGGGGCGGTGCCACGCTGGTGCATGTAGCCAAGGGATTGCCCGATCTGGCCGCTTCCCTACCTGACGCGGAAATGCGCACGGGGGTGGACATTGTCGCCCGCGCCGTGACCTATCCCCTGCGGCAAATCGCCGACAACAGCGGTGTCAACGGGGCCATTGTAGTGGAAAAGGTGCGGCAACTGGACTTACCCATGGGCTACAACGCCGTGACCGGCAACTACGAGGACCTGATCGCCGCCGGCATCATTGACCCGGCCAAGGTCACCCGGACCGCCCTGGAAAACGCGGCCTCCATCGCCGGCATGTTCTTGACCACGGAAGCCCTGGTGGTGGAAAAGCCCGAACCCAAGCCGGCCCGCAAACCTGGTCCAGGGGGGGATGACGACTTCTAAGCTCAGGAGCTAGGATAGTCCTTTGGGACGGTGGGTGACTGGCGCAACGGTAGCGCAACGGACTCTTAATCCGCTGGTTCAGGGTTCGAATCCCTGGTCACCCATCAGCAATGGGGGCGGTAGGGTCAGGTATGGACTACGACCCAGGACCCAACGCTCCACCACCAGGCTAGAGCCAAATGTAAACTTGTGTTTGCCAGTCAGGGGGAGAGTACTGCCAGCAGACCATAGTTATGAATTACTATCAGCCCTTGCTCATGGGGTGCCTACGCTTCACGACAATCCGCGCATTGGCATTCTAACTATGCACTGGAATTGGTGATGGGTGGGGGCAAATTCTTCTGACACCCTCGACTACCGCTTGAGGAAATACCAACCGTTTACAAACTAGCCGGTAAGGGTCTACGGATGGACACCTACCAAGTGCAACTGGGAATTCCCAGAATCCTGCCTATCAAGGCTAGTTCAACTTGGAAAGCGCGTCTAGCTACTTTACTATCCAGGGTCACTTGGAAGCAGAAGCATTTGGTGCCGTAAGGCCCATCACCCAGATGCTTGCTCTACCATAGGAACAACGGTCTGTTGCAGGAGTGACTTGTGGTTTCCCTGGCCGGTATTCGCCCGGAGATTCAAGCTCTGCAACCACGGTTGGTAGAGTGGCGGCGGGCGTTTCACCGACGACCGGAACTGGGTTTTCGGGAAATCGAAACGGCGGCGCGGGTTACGCGACTGCTGCGCCAGTGGGGCTACCAACCCCAAAGCGGGATTGCCCAAACAGGGGTCGTGGCGGTTTTGCCAGGGGGACGACCGGGACCGGTACTGGCCCTGCGGGCAGATATGGATGCCCTGCCGATTCAGGAACTCAACGAGGTCCCCTATCGCTCGGAAATTGATGGGGTGATGCACGCCTGCGGCCACGACGGGCACACGGCTATCCTGCTGGGGGTGGCGCATTACCTGGCCCAACATCAGCACGACTGGCAGGGAACGGTGAAGTTGATTTTTCAACCGGCGGAAGAAGGGCCGGGGGGCGCTAAACCCATGATCGAGGCGGGGGTGCTGGATCATCCCCGGGTGGAAGCCATCTTTGGCCTGCACTTGTGGAATGATTTGCCGGCTGGGACGGTGGGGGTGCGCGCTGGTCCCCTGATGGCGGCGTCGGATTTTTTCCGGTGCCGGATTCAAGGACGAGGGGGCCATGGGGCCAAACCGGAACAGACGATTGATGCGCTGGTGATTGGGGCGCAGATTGTGGTAGCTTTGCAAACGGTGGTGGCGCGCCAAGTCAGTCCTCTGGAACCGGCGGTGGTCACGGTGGGGGAGTTTCATGCGGGTTCGGCGCGGAATGTGATTGCCGACCAGGCTTATTTCGGTGGTACGGTGCGCTATTTCCACCCGGATTTGGCGCCGGTGTTGCCCCAGAAGTTGGAGGCGATAGTGGCGGGGATTTGCCATGCTTATGGTGCGCGCTACGAGTGGAGCTATGAGTATCTTTATCCGCCTTTGGTCAATGACCCGGCAATGGCAGAATTAGTGCGCTCGGTGGCCCAGCAGGTGGTAGAACCGGACCTGGGGGTGGTGCCGAATTGTCAAACCCTGGGGGGCGAAGATATGGCTTTTTTCCTGCAGGAGGTGCCGGGGTGCTATTTCTTTTTGGGGTCGGCTAATCCTGCTAAAGGACTGGACTTTCCCCACCACCATCCCCGCTTTGACTTTGATGAAACGGTGCTCAGTTTGGGCGTAGAATTGTTAGTGCGTTGCCTGGAGCAGTACCCCGGACGATGAAACTGGCTAAAAGTACGCTGCTGATTCTGGCACTGGCGCTGGGATTGGGGACTGGTGTGGCCCTGTGGGAGGGGGTCTTCAAGCCGCAACGTCAACAGGAGGCTACCCGCCGGGCGCGTTTGTTTAATTTCACGGAAAAGGACGCCACGGCCATCACCATCCGCCAGCCGAACCAAACGCTGCAGTTTGAACGGGTGAAGGCGGGGGAGTGGCGGATGCGGCAACCGGAGAGTAAACCGGCTAATGAGGCGCCGATTGCCTTTTTACTCAGCCAAATGACGACGGCCCAACGGGTGCAGGACCAGGACATCACCATTGCGGCCAAGGAGAAAGGGAAATTCGGCCTGGATAAACCCCTGGCGACGATTGAGGTGACGTTGGCCAATGGCAACCGGCATCGGCTGGTCCTGGGGAATGCGGATTTTACCGGGGTGGCTCTCTATGCCCTGATTGACCCACCGGTGGAGGGGGAGACGTTGCGGGTGGCACTGGTGCCCGTGGATTTGCGTAATGCGGTGGACCGGAATTTGTCCGAATGGCAGGCGGCACCCCCCAAGGAAGCTAAACCCAGCTCGCAACCGTGACGTTGTGGCTCATCGGTGGGACGCGGGAAAGTGCTGAGCTGGCCGCACGGTTGGGGACGGATGTTCCCTGTGTGATTACGGTGGCCAGCGAACGGGCCAGGCGACTCTACAACTGTCTTGCGGCACCGGTGGTGGTGGGGCGTCTCACGCCGGAGCAGCTGGACGCTTTTGTGCGAGCCTACCAGGTCACCCACATTCTGGATATGTCCCATCCCCACGCGGTTCAGATTTCCCAACTGGCGATAACCTGCGCCGAACGGTATCGTTTGCCCTACTTGCGCTACGAACGTCCCCAGATACACAACCCGTCGCCCTCCTGTTTCTACTGGCAGGAGGTGGAGGAGTTGTTTACGCGCTATCCCCTGGGTCGGGAGCGGATTCTGGTCACGGTGGGGTATCGGCAATTGCCCCGTCTGCGGCCCTATTGGGGCGAACATACCTGGTTTGTGCGGATTCTGCCGGACCCCGTGGCCCTGAATACGGCTTTGACGGTGGGATTTGCGCCGGAAAACATCGTGGCTATCTGGCCGCCGGTGAGTTATGCCCTGGAACGGGCGCTGTGGCAACAGTGGCGCATTACCCAGGTGATTGCGAAAGCGTCGGGGGTGCCGGGGGGGGAAGACGTAAAACAGACTTTGGCCCAAGAGTTGGGGGTGGTGTTGCACCTGCTGCACCGTCCGGCTATCGCTTATCCCCGGCAGACGGCTGATTTACAGGTGGCGCTGACGTTCGCTCAGCAAGGGCAGCTTCCACCAGCGCCTGGACCACCGTCTGCAACTGCTGGGCCAACCACCCTGGGCGACGGCGATGAAACAGCTCAGCCAAGCGCTGGTAATACCACAGGGTGCCCGTTTTACCGCCGCTAAAGCGCTCCCATAGTTGCTCCCCTCGCTGTTGGTAGTCGCGCCAGATGGCCTGGGCATTGTGCAGTTTGTCGGCATTGGCGACGAGCAAAACGTCTGCATCAACCTGCTCTAGGTGCTGCAAATAGTGCTCTTTGCGGGTCCGCCAGTCGCGGGTTTCTTGGTGTTCCCGGTCGGTACAGCCCTCAACAATGCGCAGGACGCGCTCGCCAAAGCGAGTAGCAATGTCGGCGGTGATTTGGTCCCGGGTGTAGGGACTATAGCGGGGGCCGTCTTCTAAGCTGTCGTGTAACAGCGCAGCAATGGCTTGGTCCTCATCGCCGCCGTTTTCCAGCACCAGGGCACTCACCGCCAACAGATGGCTGAGGTAGGGAATAGCTGTGCCCTTGCGCACCTGGGATTGGTGTAGTTGGTGGGCGTAGGCTAAGGCTTGGGCAAAACGTTCGCTCAACATCATGACATCAGTCCGCGATGGCCGGTGTTTGTTTGGCTGGCAAAGGCACCACCTGGTCCCCGGCGGCCCACAGCTTGCGCAGGTCCCGGAAGACACAGCGGGTTTTCAATGGGGGGGCAAAGACAACCGCCGCTGCTGCCAGATCATCGCTCCACCACCCAACCGTGCAAGCCATGACAAGGTTTACTCGGGAACCCAATCTTAAATATTTTATTTATGGATTTATGGCTTTGGTTCCACCTACGAACAGTTATTCCCCGGCAGCCAGCCCCATACCGCCGAAACCCTGGCGACCGCCACCCAATATGTCCAGCAACTGAAGGCCAACCTGGGGGGCACCAAAATCTATCCGGTTTGGGAGCAGACCATCCAACAGGTCAGCCATTGGAGCAGGTCCTAAAGCTGGCGCAGGGCCATCGCAGTCGGGTGCGTGATGCAGCAGTTTGCCCGCATCGCCGTACCCCACGCTGAACGGGTGCATCTCGATGGGGGTGGTTTGCCCGGGTGTTGCCCCCTCTATTCCACGACCAGCGGTGGACCCTAAGTTGGGGTGGCAGCGTAAGCGCCTGGAAACAGTGGTGGCGGCAGGTTGTTTAAACCCCACCTACCACGGCGCAACCGTAGACTTCGACTTCGTGTTTCCAACAAATCCGATTACCCACCGGAATTGGCAAGCCCCATTGGGGTAGAGCGCCTGCCTGACAAGCAGGATGTCGCTGGTTCGATTCCAGTATCGCCCATTACCAATTAAAGTGACTGATAGCCCAGCGGGTTAATTCCGTGCGGTTATTCAGGCCTACCTTGCTCAAGATATTGCTCACATGGCTTTCCACAGTGCGCCGCGACACCTTCAATTCATCGGCCACCTGTTGATTGGTCAACCCCTGGGCCACCAGCCGCAACACGCGCCGCTCGGTAGGTGTGAGATAGACATCGGGTGACGCCTGGGTCAAGGACCCCCCCTGGGCCATCCACCCCAACCGCGCCAGGGAAGCCCGAATTTGGGCCAATAATTCCTCCGGTTCAAAGGGTTTGACCAAATAGACATCCCCCCCGGCGTTCAACCCCACAATCCGGTCGCTGACATCCCCTTTGGCCGACAGAAAAATCAAAGGAATCGAGCGCAGACGGGGATGTTGCCGTAGCCGTTGGACAAATTCATAACCGTCCATCACCGGCATCATCACATCGCAAATAATTAAATGGGGATGCACTTGCTCAAGCAGCTCCCACGCCTCCTGTCCGTTGGCCGCCGTCAAAACGGTGTACCCCCCCTCCATCTCCAGATATTCCTTGGTCAAAAACCGGAGCTGGTCATCGTCATCTATGAGGACAATAATGGGTGTATCGGCCGTCATTGTAAACTCCTAAATGCAAAACGGCGATCCCTAGTAAACGTAGTTTATCCCATCCCCACCAGCTTAGTGGTTAGTCAAATATCAGAAAGGTCCGGCGGTAGGGCTATGGTGGGACGGCGACTTCCCCGTAGAGGTCATAGACATCGGCTCGGGTGATTTTGACCGGGACAATGGTGCCCAGGCTGGCCGAGCCGGTCACATAAACCTGACCATCCACTTCCGGTGAAAAACGGGCAGCCCGCCCAATTTTGACCCCTGTTTCCGGGTTTTCCTGCTCCAGCAACACGTCCACCACCCGACCGATGTACTGCTGGTGCTTGGCCAGGGAAATGGGTTGCTGGCGCTGCATCAAGGCCCGCTGGCGACGACGTTTGGTCCGCTCCGGTACTTGATTGGGCAGGCGGGCTGCCGGCGTCCCCTCCTCCGGGGAAAACGTAAACACCCCCACATGATCGAACTGGTGATGTTCCACAAACCGGCACAGGTGGGCAAAGTGTGCGGACGTTTCCCCAGGAAAACCCACGATAAACGTGGTACGAATCACGGCCTCCGGTAAGGTCTCCCGGATGGTTGCCAGCAAGCGGTCGTTCACCTCGGGCTGCCAGGGGCGGTTCATGGCCCGCAGGATGTCCGGGTGGGAGTGCTGCAGGGGCAGGTCAATGTAGGGCAACACGTTGGGCACATCCCGAAACGCCCGCAAAACCTCCGGCGTCAGACCAGTGGGATAGCCGTAATGCACCCGAATCCAAGGAATGGGCACGTCCCCCAGAGCATACAGCAAGTCGGCTAGGCGGGGTCTGCCGTACAAATCCAGGCCGTAGTTGGTGGTGATTTGGGAAATCAGGATCAGCTCCTGCACCCCCTGGTCGGCCAACTCCCGCGCCTCAGCTACGATGGATTCAATAGAGCGGGAACGCTGGTCCCCCCGCAACCGGGGAATGATGCAAAAACTGCAGCGGTAGTCACACCCCTCCGCGATGCGCAAATAGGCCACCGGTGCACAGGTGGTGCGATAGCGGGGAACCGTTTCATCGGCCAGGTAGGTAGGTTTATCGCTCACTTGCAGAACCCGATCGCCCCGCTCGACTCGCTCAATTATCTGGGCAATGTGCTGATAATCGCCGGTCCCCACCACCGCCACCGCTTCAGGAATCACCTCCAGGAGTTCCGCCCGAAACTGCTGCGCCAAACAGCCAGTAATAATCACCTTCTTGTCCGCCTCGGCCAATTCCACCAATGTCCGTACCGATTCCCGGCGAGCCGCTTCGATAAAACTACAGGTGTTGACCACCACATAATCGGCCTGTGCAGGGTCGCTATCTACCCGGTATCCCGCCGCCGCCAGCAACCCCAGCATGTGTTCCGTGTCAATACGATTCTTTTCGCACCCCAGATGGGTAAAAGCAATTCGCGGCCGCACCCCTGTTAGCTGGTCTCACTGCGTACCCCAGTATAGCTTAGGCCTCCGCCTGCCAGCACCGCTCTAGCCAAGCTGCCTGAGCTGCCCTTGTACTGGTCACCTGGCGCACCACACTCCACACCAACAGGGCCGCCTGGGGTGTATCCACCTCAATCTCTAACGGTCCATAGGCCCCACAGCGACAAGGAACCCCCAACTCCTGCAACCGCCGATAAATGAGCCACCGCTGCGGCTCTATTCCCCCCTGCGCCGGCCTTTCCATATACTGCCGCTGACCCTCCGCGTCCTTTGCTGACAATTATAGTCAATAAGGAGATTTTTGAAAATAGATAGCAACAATTAATTGTCCGACTAAAGGGATAACCCGGACGGGGGGTGGCTCGTTGCACCGTATCACTTTGGGTTACGATGGAGGTCGTAGTCGTGGGGCCTGGTATTTATGGCGCAAGTAGCCATTGTTTACTTTTCTGGGATGGGGCATACGCACCTGATGGCCGAGGCCGTGGCTGCTGGTGCCCAGCAGGTACCCGGAACCACGGTGGAACTGTTGCGGATTACGGGGGAGCAGATTCACCAGGGGCGTTGGCAGGACGAAACCTACCTGGAGCGACTCCACCGAGCGGATGCCATTGTATTTGGCTCGCCGACCTATATGGGGGGGGTAGCTGCCCAATTCAAGGCGTTTTTAGATGCCACCAGTGGGATTTGGTTCCAACAGCGCTGGAAGGATAAGCTGGCGGGGGGATTCACCCATTCCAGTTCCCCCAGCGGCGATAAACAGGGCACGCTGCTGTACTTGGTCGTCCATGCGGCCCAGCACGGCATGGTCTGGGTGGGAGCAGCCGATTTACCCGACGCCACAGGGGTCAATCGGTTAGGGTCATTTTTGGGGGTGATGGGGCAAAGTCCCATGCCGATGGATGGTCAACCCACCCTGGACCCCGGCGACCGGGAAACAGCCGTGCGTTATGGCCAGCGCATCGCTCAGTTGGCCCGGCGATGGACTAAGGCTGTGTAGAACGAAACCCTGTCGCTTTTGCGCGCCCCAGGGAGGCCAAGGCATGGCCCAACTCCATGGGGAAGGCTACTGGCCAGGCCGTTTCCGCTATGAGTTTCGCAGCCTCCACCGTCAGCCCCCAGTGGCGCACCTTTTCCCCCACGATAGCGGCAATTTGCTCCTGGATTTTCTCCCGCTCCGAGAGCAGTTCATCCACAGGGAAGAGGCCCCCACCACGGGCGGATTGGGCGTACAGAGACGTGGCAAAGCGGTAGTCCTGCCCCCGAGTCACCGCCGGCGCCGTCAATTACCACCGGCACATTGTCCCGGCTGATGGCCCGCTGGCGGGGAGTGTTGAGTACCTGTACCCGCAGTCCACAAACCCCACGGTTTCCAGAATGGGTGGGACATAGAACACCCCCAGCCCCCGTACCTCGCTCAAGCGCCCAAAGAATTACCCCCTTTACTCGCACCCCAGCGACCCATGCCCACCAACGCTGTCACCGGCCAGGGCGTCCGTTCGGGAATTTTGGGTGTTCTCCAGGCCAGCAGCAACAATAGGTCGTCCCAGGGGTGGGCATACAGCCGCGCACCCTCTCGCTCCTGAATGATTGTCGGTACCTCTGTGGCAGTTACCATGAGAAGTCGCTAAGACCCGGAATAGCGGGACCCGCGCCACTGTAATTTACTGCTTTTGCTGTCCTTTCCTGTGCCGGCCTCTCGGGATTGCCGCTGATGGGGGAGCTCAAGCGGGAGGTTCGCTGGCGCAAATAGGGGTGGTTTGGCGGCCAGAGAGCGCGGCAGGGGGGCGTAATGACTCACAAGGGTCAGTAACTGCTCCGGGGTAAAGGGTTTAAGCAGGATGTCGGTCACCGTCGGCGAGGAAATTTGCTGGTCCATCGTATCCTCAACGGGGGCCATGAGAATGAGGGGGGTTTCCTGGCAGACCGGCGTTTTCCGCAAAAAATTACACAGCTCCTGGCTGTTGACCGTCGCCAGCCCCTTGTCAATCAAAATGACATCGGGGTTGGCCTCCAGCAGCGCCGTGATTTGCAGCATGGGGTCGGCAATGGCCAGGACGCGATAACCCGCTTGCACCAGTACCGTTTCTAGGTACTTGAGCATCACCGGGCTGGCATCCAAGCAGGCCACGACGGGTTGCCGGGTTGAGGTTTCTAGGTCTGTAAAGGTCGTGACCGGCGCGCTCTGCCCCATCACCGGACTGGGTAAATCCGGCAATAGTTGCAACTCCACCCAGCCCCGTTGCACCCACTGTACCACCGGTCCTACTGTGGCCTTGAGGGGTTTGCGGGTCAGATTCATGATGTCCCACAGGGTGTACTGGCCGCTGAGCAGCATGGGCCACTCTGGACTGGGGATCTGGTGGGTGCGCTGGGCCACTGGTGTCCAGTCGGGGGAAAGTTGCGCGCCGTTCGACAGTTGCCGGACACCGGTGGCCTGCCATTGCTCCCGCAACTGCTGGGCCTCCTGCACCACCTGTTCCACCTGTAAAAGGGCAATCTGGCGCTCCAGGCTCTGCCCCATCTGCAATTGAACCGTGACCTCATCGGCGGCCAAGACGGCAAATAACACCTCTAAAACACTACTGAGAATAACCGCCTTCGCCTGGGTGGGGGTCAAACGGCCCTGGATTGTGCCCTGCACCAGCGCCCAATACTCCCACGGCTGGGTGGCTTCTAAGGCCGACCAATCCGGTTGAAATTGGGGGCAATGGGTTTCTACCGCCCGATACCAGCGGCGCACCCGATGGCTCCCCCCAGTGGCGTACAACAACCGCCCCATAAAAAAATACAGCCACCAGTGCTGTTGCCCGGACTCAACCACTAACGTCCCCGTCACCTGTTGCTGATGCAAAGCCGTCAGCTCACGCCGTATGTCATGGGTGATATTGCTCATGTACCTTCCCCTAGCCTAACCCCCACTGTCGGTGTATGATGGTGTATGATAGCGACCCCCAGACTTCGTAAGTGTTCTTTTTGTAACAGTTCGTAAATGTTCGGGAACTCCTAGACAGCAGCCAATCTAGGTATCGACCACTTGGGGTAGGACAGCACCGGTCAAGTTGGCCCCCTCTAAATGGGTCTGTTCCATCTGGGCTTGCCAAAGGTTAGCGCCAGTAAGGTTGGCCCGTTCCAGGTTGGCCCGATGCAAAACTGCTCCGTGAAGGTTGGTAGCGTACAGGTTGGTTTGCCACAAATCAGCACCGGTGAAATTAGCACCGGCAGCCAGGGCTTCACTCAAATTGGCCCCCCGTAGCCGGCTCTGGGAGAAGTTGGCGGAGCTAAGATTACTGTTGACCAATTGGGCGTTACTGAGGTTGGCCTGGCTGAGGTTGGCCCCGATCAGATTGGCGCCGCTGAGGTTGGCTTCCCGCAAATTAGTTTTGACCAATTCGGCACCCATCAAATTAGCACCCGTCAGCTTGGCACCGGTCAGCAAACAACCGCTTAAGTTCGCCAGCATCAGCTCTGCGCGACAGAGATTGATACCTTCTAGGTTGGCCCCCTGCAGGTTACAGCCAACTAGGCGCATCCCACTGAAATCCCGCTCACCCGCAGCGTAGCGTTCCAGCAGTTGCCGGGCCTGGACATCCGGGTCCTCCAGATGGTCCTCCACCTGTTCCGGGTCCGGGGGGGCTGCAGGGATAGGTTCAAGGGGGATACCAACCTCCCTAGTCATCGGCCGGTGCAAGGGGGCGTAACGACCGACCAATTGCAATAATTCCTCGGGATTCAGCGGCTTTTTGAGGATTTCCGTAACCCCAGCCAAGCGGGCGCGGGTGCGGTTGACAATGCCCTCATGGGCCGTGATCAGAAAAATCGGCGTATCCCGAAAAGTGGATGTTTTGCGTAGTAAAGCACACAGTTCATAGCCGTTGACATGGGGCATCACCCAGTCCATGAGGATGACATCCGGTTTCGCCTCCAGCAGGGCGGCCATCTGGGTCATCGGTTCCGCCAGCGTCATCACCCGATAACCGGCGCGGGCCAGGGTGCCTTCCACAACTTTGAGCATCACCGGGCTGTCGTCCAGACAAGCAATCAGGGGCTGGTCAGGGTTGTCTGGGGTGCGGACAGAGCTAGATTCCTGCACTGGGGCCGGCAAATCCGGTATCACCTGCAGTTCCACCCACCCCTGTTGTACCCACCGCACAATCGGCCCGACGGTCTGCAGCACTGACTTGCGGGTTAACCCAACCAAATCCCAGAGGGTCTGTTGGCCCCTAAGCCAAGCCACCCACTGTTGATCAGGGATACTGTCCGGCCGGCAGGCTATGGGAGCCAAATCAGGGGATAAGTGTTTGGCCACATGCTGCAACTGCCCCCAGCCTGCCGCTTGCCATTGGTGCTGCAACTGGGCGACCTCCTCGAGCACCCGTTCCACCTGCAACAGGGCAATTTGACTGCCCAAACCCTGGCCTGCCTGGAAACGATAGGTCACCTGGTCCTGGGCAAGGATGGTAAACAACACCTCCAAAACGCTATTCCAGATGACGGCTTTGGCCTGAGCCGGCGTCAAACGTCCCTGCTTGGTTCCCTGCACCAACGCCCAATACTCCCACGGCTGGGTGGCTTCTAAAGCCGACCAATCCGGTTGAAATTGGGGACAGTGAGCCTTCAGGCTACGATACCAGCGCCGCACCCGGTGGCTCCCCCCGGTGGCGTACAGCAAGCGGCCTAGGAAGAAATACAACCACCATCGCTGTCCCCCCGCTTGCACATGCAGGGTGCCCGTTGCTTGCCGTTGCTGACAGGCCAGGAGTTCCTGCTTGAAATCTTGGTTCACACCAACCATCCCACCTTGAGGCCCTCTCCCTTCTTAGCGTAACGGTTTTCTAAACCGGTTTACTATGTCCCAGTTCCTGGGCAGAGTGCGCACGGGCCGCCCGGGGCAACTCCAAAACCAACCCCTGGTCCAACAACAACCGCCCCTGGATGCGCTCCACCAGCATCTGGGTGATGGCCAGTCCCATACTGGGTCGCGTCGGCCCCAAGGGATACCACAATTCCCCCAGCTCTAACTCCGGTACACCAATCTGCAAACCACTGCCATCGCGCCAGGAACGCACCTGCACCTGGGCTTGCCCTGGGGTGTGGGTCAAGGCATAGTCCAACACCTGCACCAGAACCGGCACAAGCAACTTCGGGTCCGTCCACACCGGCGGTACATCCTGAATGCGCCATACCACCCGTTCGCCACCCTGCCGTCCCTCCAACTCCTGCATGACCTCCGGCACCAAATCCGCCAGGTACACGGGCCGGAAATGCCCCGGCGTCATCTGCCAGCGGGCCACCTGCAACACCGTCTCGATCAAATTGGTCAACTGCTGCACCTGCCCCTGCACAATTTCCAGAAAGTGACGGATTTGCTCCCGGCTCAAGCGGTCCTGGGCCTGCAACAAGGTTTCGACAAAACCCTTGATGCTGGTCAGGGGGGTGCGCAATTCGTGGCTGACGGTGGCCATGAATTCCTCCTGGGACTGCTCCAAATCCCGACTGTGCTCCGGAATAAAACTCCACACCAACCCGGTGAGGTTCGGCTGGGTGAGGGGCCGCACCGTGACCCGCATCACCAACCAATTGTCCTGCTGGCCTAAACGCACCCGCCCCCCGGCGTCGCGCCAGCGTAAATAGGGCGTCAATTCCGGCCAAAACTCAGTAATGCCATGGCCCTGGAGGCGCTGGGGATCAAAGCAAAACCAATCGGCCATGGCCCAATTGCAGTGCTCAATCCGCCCCTGCTCTGTGGTCAACACCACCCCAATCGGTAGACAATTGATAAGGTCGGCAGCCAAGGTCATCGCTGGGGGACAAGGAGATTAAATCTAGTCTAACGATCCCCGGAAAACCCCCAGAAATTATCATCGGAAAAACTTAATGGCTGCGAAGGAATAGTTAAGGACTTTCTGTTGAGTAAATATACCGATGGCCTTGCCCAAAACAGGTTGCCCGGACCACCCGCCCTTGGCTAAAGGGGCTGACCGGCACAACCTGTCGTCAAGGGAAATACCCCCCGCCGCCCTAGCAGGGACAACCGGCGTGACCACAACCCGACCCCTGGGGATGCCCCTGGGCACAGGCCTCGCTGCAATAGACCTTATCCCCTACCCGGATGGCCGTCGCCGGGTCCACCTGGCACACACACCGCTCACAGTCGCACTTGACCATCACCCAACCTCCACAAGCGAGTCATAAACATACTATACACATACTATATATGAACATACGTTCATGTGCAAAGGGGGGGCGGGTAAAGCTGTAGTTGGTCTTAAGGAGCGGGGGCGACCCGGTTGGCCTAGGCACAATGGAGTAAGGAGATGCAGGAGGGCAGTTTATGGATGCGACCAATCCCCTGTTAGAGATTCCCAAGTACGGGCAGAGCATTTGGATGGACAATTTGAGTCGCAATCTCATTGTCTCCGGCGAGTTGCAGCGGTTAATCAGCAGTCGTGGCATTCGTGGGATTACGTCCAACCCGGCGATTTTCCAGAAGGCGATTGCCGGGAATGTCATTTACGACGCCGATATTGTGGCGGGGGTCAAAGCCGGTTTATCGGTGATGCAAATCTACGAATCCCTGGTGTTCAAGGATGTTCAGGATGCCTGTGACATCTTCCGTCCCATTTATGAGTCCAGCAACGGTGTTGATGGGTATGTGAGTATCGAAGTCCCTCCCCAGTTGGCCCGGGATACGGAGGGTACGGTGCGGGAGGCGTTGCGTTACTTCCAGGCCATCGATCGCCCCAATGTAATGATCAAAATTCCGGGGACACCGGAGGGTTTGGTGGCGGTCGAGCGGGTGATTGCGGCGGGTGTGAATGTCAACGTCACTCTCCTTTTTAGCGTGCAGAGCTATGTGGAAACGGCCTGGGCCTATATTCGCGGATTAGAGGCGCGGGTAGCACGGGGCGAACCCCTTGACCGGATTGCCTCGGTGGCCAGCTTTTTCCTCAGCCGGATTGACACCAAAGTGGACAAACTCCTGGAGGCTATCGGCACGCCGGAGGCCAAAGCGCTCCTGGGGAAAACGGCCATCGCCAATGCCAAGGTGGCCTACGAGCGGTTCCAGGAAATCCTGGCCCATCCCCGTTGGCAAGCCCTGGCCGCCAAGGGAGCAAAAATCCAGCGGTTGCTCTGGGCCAGCACCAGCACCAAAAATCCCCAGTACAGCGATGTGATGTATGTCGAGGAGCTGGTGGGGCCTAATACGGTCAACACCCTGCCGCCGGAGACCATCGAGGCCTGTGCGGACCACTGCCAAATCAGCGACCACCTGCGGGATGGCTTCGACCAGGCAGAGGCGGTCTTGGCCCAGGTGCAAGCGCTGGGGATTGACCTGGACAAGGTGATGGCGGAACTCCTGGAAGAGGGTATTCAGAAGTTCATTGAGCCGTTTGAATCCCTGCTGAATTCCCTGCGGGAGAAGGTGGCGCAATTGACACCAGCCTAGTGCCCAGCCACGAAGACTGGATGCGACTGGCGCTGCAACTGGCCGTCCGAGCCGGGCAGGGGGGGGATGTGCCGGTGGGCGCGGTGATTGTGGATGAGCGGGGGGTGTGTATCGCCCAAGGGGAAAACCTGCGGGAGCGCACCCATGACCCCACCGCCCACGCCGAAATCGTGGCTCTCCGTCAGGCGGGGCAAGCCCTGGGCACCTGGTATCTCACTGGCTGTACGTTGTACGTAACGCTAGAACCCTGTTCCATGTGCGCCGGTGCCCTGGTGAACGCCCGGATCGGCCGGTTGGTGTACGGTGCGCCGGACCCCAAAGCCGGGGCAATTGACAGTGTGATTCAGATCCCCACTAGTCAGGCCTCGAACCATCGGTTTCCGGTGGTGGGGGGCGTTTTGGAGGCGGAGTGCCGGGAAGTGCTGCAAACCTGGTTTCGCCAGCGCCGGGGGCAGCGCCCAGAAAATATGGCATAATAGGCTATGCGCCGTTCAGGGGCTATAGCTCAGTTGGTAGAGCACCTCAATGGCATTGAGGGGGTCAGCGGTTCGAGTCCGCTTAGCTCCATAGGGAAAAGGGGGGAAATAAAAGGGGACTCCAGATTGTTCCTGCTTTCCTGATTGCCAAGTGTTTCCCCAGGGAGAGTCATGTCCGTTTGCCAGTGCCCCTCGTTGAATTCTGTAGGCAAGCGGAAACACGAACCACACTGCCCTAGCTTGGAATCCTAACTGGCTGGCGGCTAGGACACAACCTATCCTAGAGCTGGCCCTTCCGGTCACGTCCATGGGCAGATGACCCACACCGACCCTGACACCGCTGAGCCGTTAGGGTGGTCAAATCGGGTCGACCCGTGAGGGTTAGACGATGTTTGGCCCACCAACCGTACAGGCGGTCCGCCAGGGGTTTTATTAGGGGCCAGCCCGTCCAGGCATACAGCCACCCCAGCCCGAGGACCTCATAAACCCGGCGAAACACCTCCATATCCCGCAGCACGGTTCCGTCAGGCAAGATGGCATGGATCCGGCTCATGGCGGTGGCAAAGTCAATCCCGGCATGGGCCTGGGGGTCGTAGTCCGGCGCGGTAATGTCCACAAAGGCCACCCACCCCCGACCGGCATCCTGGCGCCGTAAAAAGGCCACTTCCCGCAGACACAGGGGGCAATCGCCGTCATAGAGCAACTTGATCTTCCAGGTGGGTTCCATAGCTGTTGGTGTTACACCCGCTTCCATCCTAGCGTTCCCTCGGAGACCCCTGCTGATTTAATATAAATACCTGATATATTCGGGCGGAGACCGAGATGGTGGCTTGGCGGGTACCGGCGGCGATCGGCTTGGGGGCCGTGGCGGGGGCGCTTAGCCGTTATGGAGTGGATGGGTTGGCCGACCAGCTGGGGTGGGGTGTGGCGGTGGCCACGTTTCTGGTGAATATCACCGGCTGTGGGGCGATTGGGCTGATAGCCACCCTGTGCGAGCAACCAGAATGGGCCAGGTATCCCGAGCGGCGGCTAGTTTTGGTCACAGGGTTTCTCGGCTCCTATACCACCTTCGCCAGTTATGAGTTGGACAGCGCCCGGCTATGGGCGGACCACCACTGGGGAGCGGATTTGCTCTACTGGGCCGGCAGTTGTCTGGCAGGGTGGGCGTGTTTGGAACTGGGGGTATGGTTAGCTCGGCGTTGGACCTCCTGAGTCATCCGGCCTGGGTGCCCCTGTGGGTGGCGATGGGAGCTATCCCCGGTGCTCTGGCGCGGCATTATATCCTGACCTGGTGCAACCGTCAGTGGGAGGGGGCCTTCCCCTGGAGCACCCTGGGGGTGAATTGCTCCGGTTCGGTGCTGCTGGGCTATTGCGCTGCTGTGGTGCATCCCCACCTGCCGGGGTTAAATGCCCTGCTGGCGATGGGATTTATTTCCTCCTACACTACGTTTTCCACCTACGCCCTGGAGCTGTCGTTACTGCGCCGGCAAAGGCGGTATCTGACCCTGCTGCTTTACGGGTTGGGGAGTCCCCTGGCGGGGTTCCTGGGGGTGGAAGGGGGAATCGCCCTGGGTGGTGGCCTAGTCTCCCACGGCTAGTCGCTCGCAAACGGGTAGGGTAACGGCTTCCACCGTCGGCAGGGTGCCCAACCACCGTTGCGCTAGGCGTTGAAAATGACCTGGGTCGCCGCTGACCCCTAACCGGACTTCACCCGCCGGTCCGTGGTGCCGTAACCCCAGAGCATCCAGTTCTTGGGCCGCCGCCTGCACCAGGGCCACTGCCGGGTCCACCCGCTGCACATGGGCCGGCACCAGTTCCGCCACCAGGTCGTCCAACAGGGGGTAGTGGGTACAGCCATAAACCAACGTATCCACCCCCACGCTCACTAGGGGGGCTAAGTAACGCCGCAAAAGCTGGCGCATTTCCGGGGTGTGACTGTGACCTTGCTCAATCAGGGGCACCAACTGGGGACAGGGGACTTGCCACACACCCGCTTGGGGACAGGCTTCCCGAATGGCCCGGGGATAGGCCCCACTGGCTACCGTTGCCGGCGTCGCCAACACACCGATACGCCGTCCCTGGGCCACCGCCGCCCGCGCCCCTGGTAGGATTAGCCCCAAAATAGGCCAGGGGAATTCCCGCTGCAACTGATCCAACACCAGCGCCGAACTGGTATTACAGGCCACCAGCACCATCTTGACCCCCTGCTGCCCCATCCAGGTGAGGATTTCCCGGCCAAAGGTGAGCAATTCCGCCGCCGAGCGCGTTCCGTAGGGCACCCGGGCCGTATCCCCCAAATACAGCACCGGTTCCTGGGGCAACTGTTGCCGCAAGGCCCGCAGGACGGTTAACCCCCCCAGCCCGCTGTCATAGATGCCGATGGCGGTCATGGCCGTACCCGCAGATAGCGCAGGATGCCCTGGGCAATCCCCTGAGCCATGGCCCGCCGCCCCTGGGGTGAAGATAAAAAGGCCGCATCCCTGGCCCCCGTTACAAACCCCACCTCCAGCAGGACCGAAGGCATCGTCGGCGGCGTATGGCGAATTACGTAAAACCGTGCCCGCCGGACCCCCCGGTCTGCCAAGCCGCTGGCCTGCAACATGGACCGGTGCAATTCCACTGCCAGGGCATAACTACCGGGATGGAAGTAGTAGGTTTCAATGCCGTTGACATCCGGGCGACTTAGGCTGATGGCGTTGGCGTGAATACTGACGAATATCGTGGCATTCACCCGTCGCGCCAGGGCCACCCGGGGTTCCAGGTCCACCTCCACATCCGCCGTGCGGGTCATGACCACCTGAACCCCCTGTTGCTCTAGTAAGGCGGCTACTTGGCGGGAAATGTCCAATACCAGTTCCGACTCCCGCAGGCCGCCAATACCGATGGCGCCAGGGTCCCGACCCCCATGACCGGGGTCCAAGACCACCACCAGTCGTCCGGGCGTCGGTTGCGGAGGATTCACCGGTGGCGGACTGGGCTGAGGAACCGTGGCAGTGGGCGGTTGGGGACGCCGACTTAACCAGCGTGCTAGGGCCGATAGGGGGGGTTGGTCTGCCGTCCCCACCGGTAACAGTTGCACGGCCAGCACCTGGGGCGCCAGTTCCTGAATCCCAAGCAAGCGCATCTGCTGGGAAGGCCGCCAGAGGAGGGTCAGTTGGTTCCCCGGTCCGGATTCAACGGCGACGGTCAAACCGGGAATCCCCTTGAGGGCCTGTTCTGCCCGTGGCGACAACCGCACCCCCTCCAAAATCATACGCAACGAGGCAAAATTCAAGCCCGGTTCCCGTTCCCAGCTCTGTCTGTAACTGAAGGGTCGGTTGGCCCGCAACACTATCTGCTGGTGGGTGCGGTCCCACTCCACGTTATCAATCACCGGTATCAGGGAGGGCAACAAAGGACGTAACCGTTGTACGGGGGGAGCAACGGCTGCTGCTTCTGGGCCGTAGCGTTGAGCTTTAGGGGAAAGCACCAACCCCTGACCCTGGGTTATCACCTGCCAGTCGGGGCTATTTTCGTCCACCTGGAGCGTCAGGCGGGTGATGGGGGGTTGGTTCTGGACCTGTTGCACCTGAAAGCGTAGGACCCCCAATGACGCTAAATTCAGAGCCTCCGTCTGCCAACGGGCCGCCAGGGCCGCCGGAATGTCCACCCAAATTTCTTGCCGGTTGGGGGAACGCCGCACCTGAGCTTGGGGGATCTGACCCCGCAGGCGCACCAGCAAACCCCCATCGGTAACTTGCACCCCTTCAATCAGGATGGGTGGGGGTTCCTCGACCGGGGGACGGGTCACAGGACTGCGGGCGAGCTGCCGAGGCAAGGTCAATACCCATTGGTTGACCCCCAAGGACTGAACCTGTACCGCCTCCGGGGTAATGCTGTATTCCGGGTACAACTCGAGCACCAGGCGGACCGTTTGTGGGTCAAATTGGCCTAAACGCACCTGCCGCACGGGGGATTCGCGGCCCAACAACGGTAAAATATCCCGGCTTTCCGGGGGCCGCCCCAAAACGGTGCCCGGCAAATCCACCACAACGCGGGGGGGGTCCCTTAACACCTGCACCTGGGGTTGGGTGGGCAGCGCCGTACCGAACTCCAAGCGCTGACCTGTGCGGTCATAGCGCCAGTTGGTCAGGGTATTAGCCCAAGCCGGTACTGCTACCAAACAACAGCCGATTGCCCCCGCCAACCATACCGTCTGTCCTCGCACCATCCCTCACACCCCAGGTCGCTGCCTCAGATTTTAACCAAAAAAGAGTTGGTTGCTAATGGCTCAACCGCAAATGGGGGAGCACCTGTTGCCAAAGTTTTTCCCCATCCAGGGGCGGTCGTAACCGTGTACGCAATGACTGCCAAATCCCCGGCGTCAGTTCCCGTGGGGGTGTCTTTTGCAAATTTTCGACAAACGTTTCCCCGGCCAGATGGGTGACATAAGCGGCGCTCAGGGCCTGCACAGCTCCCCCCAACCCATAGGTTAGCCAATGGGATTTCAGCCATGTACCCGCCCACTGGGTCACCCACTCAATGGTCCCCATTTGCACCAGCACCCGCCCCAGGGCCATCACCAGGTCCTTAGCTTGGGACAAGGTTAGGGGCCGCCGATACACCTGGGCCAAATCCACCAGCATCTGGGCGTTGATGGCTCCCGTCGCCCACAAATCTAAACTCGGCACCGGATTCACACCGGCGGTCACGGCGGCCCACAACCGGTATTTGTGGATGATCCGCTGGGCTTGCTGGGCACGAAATGCCTGCCGCCGTTGCTCTAGGGTGGCCTGAAACGCTTTTCCGCGCCGGATCACCGCCCGATACTGCCAATGGGGTTCCTGCCGCCGCTGGGCTAACCACTGCACCAGTTCATCTAGGACCGGTGGTGGGATTTCCCATGATTCTTCCCATGTCCCATCCCCTTGCAGTCGCCGCACCCAAACCGCCGGGGGTTGCGGGGTGATACTGAGTAAAGGCTGAGTATAGCCGATGTGCTGGAGTTGGGCTTGCACCTCCTGCCGCAGGGTGGGCGGTTGCCAGGGGGCGGTTTGCCAAACCACCTGGACCGGTTGTTCTTGCTGCCGGTAGCGGGTTAGGGTTTCGAGTTGGGCCGTCGCCAGCCGGTCCTGCACCCCATAGATCACCCAGGCCGGATGAGCGTCCGTGACGGCAACAGGGGCATTCAGGGTGGGTAAGGTGGTCCAGGTGCCGGCCCAGGCGATGGACAAGGGTGTATCCAGGGCCTGGTGGAGCGCCTGCCAGTCCTGCTGTAAGTCCGGTTGGGGTTCGCCTAGTTCCTGTTCCAGGTCGGCCAGCTCCTGGCCCAGTTGCGCTAGGTAGGTCTCGACCTCAGGGCGGGTCAGTCTCGGGCTAGCGGGTGCTCCCGCCGGAGTCTTGGCCACCAGGCACCGCCGTCCCCATAACCAAGCCAATGCCAGTCCCCCGACGCCCAAGGTCAGTCCCGCTTCCCAGCCGTGACCCATAACCCACAAACCGGCGCCGACCATCCCCAAACCGATCAACGGGTAACGCCGCAGTCGTCCCCACCACCCGAACATGGCTGCTGCACCGAGAATTGTTCCTTTAATCTACCAGGTTAGTTCAGGGAATCCAAATACCCCCGCATCCGGTTCCGCCGCTTGGGTTGCCGCAGTTTCTGCATGGCCTTGGATTCGATTTGCCGCACCCGCTCCCGGGATAAATTCAACGCCCGCCCGATTTCCGCCAGGGAGTACACATGCCCATCCTGTAACCCGTAGCGCATGCGGATCACATCCCGCTCCCGCGGGGTTAAGTCGTTCATCAGCTCCTGCAAATCCTGTTGCAACGCTTCACTGATGAGTCGTTCCTCGGGGGATAGTTCTACCGCCTCCAACAATTCCCCCAGTTCCGTATCCTGATCACGCCCCACCCGCGTCTCCAGGGACACCGCCCGGGGAATACAGGCCAATAATTCCCGCACCTGTTCCGGCCTCATGTCCATCGCCCGGGCAATGTCCCGCAAACTGGGGGTATGCCCCTGCGCCTGGGCCACCTGCCGCTGGACCTTTTTCAATTTATTGAGTTTTTCGATCACGTGCACCGGCAGGCGAATGGTGCGGGACTGGGTGGCAATGGCCCGGGTGATGCCCTGGCGAATCCACCAGTAGGCGTAGGTGCTGAACCGATAGCCCTTGGTGGGGTCAAATTTTTCGACCGCCCGTTCTAGGCCGAGGGTGCCCTCCTGCACTAGGTCCAGGAGTTCCAGTCCTCGGTTTTGATACTTTTTGGCCACCGAGACCACCAGGCGCAGGTTGGCCTCGATCATGTGTCTTTTGGCCCGCAGCCCGTCCTGCTCGATTTGGTTCAAGGTTTCCACCGACATCCCTGCCAGTTCCGCCCAGACCGCCCGCCCTTGGCTGATCACCTGTTTCAGGGTGGTGGCCGATAAACCGGCGGCTTGCGCCCATTGCTGGGGGGTGGGCCGGTGACCGCACTGGGCCGTCAGTTGGTCCCGCAACTGCACCAAATCGAGATACCGTTGCAGCACGGCTTGTTGCGCAGGGGAGGCTGGGGTCTTTCCTTGGGCCACCGCCTGGGCCAACTCCAGTAACCGCAGGTAGCGCTGCACCCGCTGGGCTTCGGCGACCTCCTCATCCCGCCCCAGCAGTTCCACCCGGCCAATCTCCTGGAGATAAAGGCGCACCAAGTCCTGGGGGTTACCGGTCTCCGGCATTTCCAGCCCTGGCCTCTGTTCTCGATCCATAACTGCGTCCCGGCACTGACATCAAACTACCCCGGTTTTAGCAAAAGTGCGGTGCCCCAGGTTACCAGAAAACCACCTTTCTCACAACCAACGACCATTTTTAACAAAATCCTCAGATTTGCCCGTTGCCGCGACGCCCTCAAGATTAAGATAAAAATAAGAAAACCTCAGCGCGAATATACCAACCATGCTGATGAACATCGTTACCTACTTTGGTCTGTTGGCTGCCCTGGTGGCCCTGGCGGTGGGCGGTAAATTTTTCTTGCAAAAAGTAAAGTTGCTGTAATCATGGGTGGAATGGGGCTGTACCTGTCGCCGGGGGTTGGAGGCGGGTGTACCTATAGCCTAAAAAACTTCATAAAGGTTGCGCTGGTTCTGGCTCCCTGACCTGCTGGTCACCATGAGTCGTTTTCAGGAATTACAGGCTTATCTGCGCCGGCATTGGCAGGAACTGGAGGCAGCAGCAACTATTTTGGTGGTGCCTTCCTTGAGTTTGGACCAGCAGGAGATGCGCAAAATTCCCGGCAGCCATCACTACGAGGAGCGTCTCCTGTTTTCCCTGATTCGCCTGCGGAACCCCCGCGCCCGTCTAGTCTATGTCACGTCCCAGCCCCTGCACCCCAGCATCATTGACTACTACCTGGAGCTACTGCCGGGGATGCCAGCGTCCCACGCCCGCGAACGGCTGTTGTTGCTGTCCACCTACGATGGGTCGAACCGCCCCCTGACGGAAAAAATCCTGGAACGCCCCCGCCTATTGGCCCGGTTACGTCAGGCGCTGCCCCCTGGTCGCTCCTTTATGGTGTGTTTTAACTCCACCCCCCGGGAGCGGGACTTGTCGGTGGCGCTGGATATTCCCCTGTGGGGCCTCGACCCAGATCTGCTCTACTGGGGGACCAAGGCCGGCAGCCGAGAAATTTTTGCCGAAAGCGGCGTGCCCCATCCCGACGGCACCAAATTGGTCTTTAGCGCCCGAGACCTGGTGGAGCAGGCCGCTGAATTGTGGGCACGCCAACCAACTGCCCGCCGCCTAGTGGTGAAACTTAACGAGGGGTTTTCCGGCGAAGGGAATGCCCTGCTGAATTTGCCCCAACCGCCTGGGGAGACCCACGCCGAGCGGGTTCGACAGATTCAAGAGCAACTGCCCCGCCTGCGCTTCCAGTGCGAGACGGAGACCTGGGAGAACTTTGCCCGGCGGATCGAGGAGCTAGGGACCATTGCCGAGGTGTTTATCGAGGGGGAGAACAAGCGATCCCCCAGCGTCCAGGGGCAAATCACCCCCGCCGGTACGGTGGAAATCCTCTCCACCCACGACCAGATTCTCGGCGGTCCTGATGGTCAGATTTATCTCGGCTGCCGGTTCCCCGCCGACCCGGCCTACCAAGCCCAACTGCAAACCTGGGGGCGCAGGATTGGCCAAACCCTGGCGGCCAAGGGAGCGCTGGAGCGCTACGGGGTGGACTTTGTCGCCCGGGAGTTGCCCGACGGCACCTGGGACGTGCAGGCCATTGAAATCAACCTACGCAAGGGCGGCACCACCCACCCCTTCATGACCCTGAAATTTCTCACCAACGGCACCTTTGATCCCGCCAGTGGTCTCTTCCTAACCCCGCGCCAGCACCCCAAGTACTACATCGCCACCGACAACCTGCAACGCCCCCACTACCGGGGTCTGCTCCCCAACGACCTCTTGGACATTATTGTTTACAACAGCCTGCATTTTGACTCCACCACCGAAACCGGCGTGGTGTTCCATCTTATGGGCTGTTTGTCCGAGTACGGCAAGCTGGGGTTGACCTGTATTGGCGATTCGCCCACCGCGGCCCAGCACCTGTTCGACCAGGTAGTGCGGATTCTGGATGAGGAAACTATCGCCACCCCAGCGTTAGGCTGTCCTGGGCCAGGAAGTGATCCAAGTGGGCGGCCCGTTCTTCCGTCTTGAGCAGGATCTGCTCGTAGAGGTAGCGGGTGGCCCGGTCGCCTAGACTTTCGGCTTGCGCCGCCTGCTGCCGCAACAGAGTTATGATTGCCTGCTCCGCCTGCAGGTCGTGGGTGAGCATTTGCCGGCAGGTAAACATCCCATCCGGCTCCGGCGTAAACACGCACAACTCCGCCAGGCGGGCAAAACTGGCCACCGGGATGCCCCCCAAATTGTTCAACCGCTCCCCCAGGTCGTGGGTGTGGCCCGCCACCTGCTCATAACTTTCCTGAAAATACTGGTGGAGCATATAAAACTCTGACCCCTCCACCACAAAATGATGCTTTTGATACTGCAAATACAGGGCCTGGAAACTGGCCAGCAGGCGATTCATCCCTTCGCAGATAGGCGTCGTCACCTGCAACTCCAACCCCAGGGCATTTGGCGCCATCTCCCCAAACGCCCGTACCAACGTTGCCGTCATGGTCTAACCTCCCGGGCAATGACTAAAAAAACCTATCCGTTGCCTTATTCCCAGAGTAACAGCAGATAGGGGAATTGTCAACAATTTTGGCTAGATGAAAGTTGACCGGGAACCCCCTAAAAAAGGTGCTAAATGAACATAAAGTGCAATTGTTTTTGGTCTGTGTGGCTCTGGATGGGAAAAAAGGGAGGCACATCAAGCAGATACTTCTGAATCTATGGCAGCAAGTGGGGTACGCGCAATTGTTATTCGCAATTCATTGGCAACAATTAGGGTAGAGTCCGTGTCGGCAGTGGTCGGAATCCTGACTGCCTGGGGAGAATAGCCTCGAATCAGCCCTAGGGAATGGCTACCCCTGGCCTTGTTCAGGAACCGGAGAGGCCAGCTGTATTGGCTTACTAGTTCAACACCAGCACCTTTTGGGCCGTCAGCCGCTGTAGGGTGTAGAACACCAGCAAATCCAAAGTCACTTTGCGCTCGTCAATCATGAAGGATTCCACCGTGCTGGGGGGTGCGCCGTAACTGCTGTAGGTAAAGGTCTTCAGGCCCTGCAACGTGCCCTGGGTAAAGGTAATGGCAAATTCATGGTTGTCCCAGGTCCCCCGCACCTGGTTCTGCTCCGGCAACCACTGCAACTGCACATCCGCCAGGCCCTTAGCCGCCAACGCTGCCTTGAGGGCCGGGAAAAAATGCTCCTGGACAAACTCCGACAGAGGCTTGGCTTCGAGGGGGGGCGCCTTAGCCGCTGCTTTCTCCTTGGCCCTCTGCGCCTCGGTCACGGGCTGTTCCGCCTCGCTCATGGATTAACCCCCTGCAATCGCCGGTACAATACTCACCTCATCCCCATCCCGCAACGGCGTCTCTTGCCCCTGGAGAAAGCGGATATCCTCGCTGTTGACAAAGATATTCACAAACCGGCGGATCTGCCCCGATTCATCGCACAGGCGATTTTTCATCCCCGGCCATTGCCGCTCCAGGGACTCCACTAATTCTGCCACGGAGGTGGCCTCGCACTCCACCACTTCCCGGTCCTGGGTCAGTTTTTGTAAAGGTGTGGGAATCAACACCCGCACTGCCATCGGCGCTGCTCCTACTCTATTGCCCCGTGCTTGCCCTATCTTACCGCCTGCCATTAGACCTTGGCAACCATCTTTCCCGGCAGGGAGGGTTCCGCCAGGCGCAGTTGATCGGCCACGCTTTTGATCGAACCGGCCACCGGCACGGCGATAAACACCCCCAGTAAGCCGGCCAACTTCGCCCCCAGTAGCAACGACAGGATGATCCACACCGGATTCAAACCCACCACGTTGCCCAAGATGCGCGGCGCGATCAAATGCTCATTCAACTGGGCCAAGAGAATCGCCACCACAAACACCCGCAGGCCCAGCCACGCATTTTGCAGGGCAATCAGTAGGCTAATGACCCCAATCGAAACAGCCCCTCCAAAGGGCACCAGGCTGGCCAACCCCACGATCAACCCAAACAACAGGGCCAAGGGTACCTGCAATAGGACAAAGGCCAGGGTCATCAAACTGCCCAGCACCACCCCAATCGTCGCCTGCCCGAGAAAGTAGTTGTAAAAGTTGCTGTGCAGCGACCGGCGCACCAGGGACCCCAACCGCTCGGGAAACCAGGAGAATATCCCCGTCCAGAGCCGTTCCCCAAACAGCACCAAATACAGCGTCAGCACCAGGGTCACCAGCACCTCCACCACCCAACTGACCGTGTCCACCGCCAGCCCCAGCACCCGCGTGGTCAGGGTCTTCAACTGCCGGGAAAGGCTGGTGGCCAACTGGTCTGCTAGCCCACTCAAATCCAGATTCAGCCGGTGGACCTGCGCCCAGCGCTCCAGACTCTCCAGCTGGTCTGCCCCCGAGGCCAACCAGTTTGGTAAACGCACCACCAATTCGTTCACCTGCTTGACCACCACCGGTCCTAGGGTCACCCCGGCGATGGTTACCCCCGTCAGGGCCGTCAACAGGACCAGCAACACCGCCCAGGAGCGGCGCATCCCCCAGGACTGCAACAGGTTGATGGGATAGTCCAGCAAAAATGACAGCACCGTGGCAATCACCAGGATATTCACCAGGGGCTGTAAATACTTCACCGTGATCAACAGCAGCCAGCCGTTGAGGACCACCAGGGGCAGGACCAAGCCCCAAGTCAGCCAGGGGGGCAACGAGCCAGTTATGCGCATCGGGGCCATGCCTGGGCGTCCAGCCGTTCCAACGTGCGGTCAATCAAAGCCAAGCCTTCCTCTAGGGTCGCCAAGCAGCTGGCCGCTTCCCGAAACTGGGCCGCCCCCGGAAACCCCCGCCCATACCAGGCCAAATGTTTACGCGCCTGCCGCAACCCCGTCTCCCCCTTGTACGCCCATAGGGCCAGCAAATGTTCCCGGGCACAGAGCAACCGTTGGCTGGGCGTAGGGGGGGGCAACACCTCACCGGTGCGGAAAAAGTGGTCAATTTCCCCCACCAAAAACGGATACCCTAAGGTCCCCCGGGAGCACATCACCCCATCGGCGCCCGTCATCTCCAGGCAACGCACCGCCGCCGCGATGGAAAAAATATCGCCATTGGCAATCACCGGAATAGACACCGCCGCCTTGACCCGGCCAATCCATTCCCAGCGAGCAGGGCCATTGTACCCCTGGGCGCGGGTCCGGGCATGGACTGTAATCAACTGGGCGCCTGCCTGCTCCATCCGCTGGGCAAATTCCACAATGTTGATTTCTTGGTCATTCCAGCCCAGACGAGTTTTGACCGTCACCGGCACCGGCGCCACCGCTTGTACCACTGAACGAACAATGGTTTCTGCCAGGTCCGGTTGTCGCAGCAGGGACGAGCCACCGCCGTTTTTGGTGATCTTATTCACCGGGCAGCCCATGTTGATGTCCACCACATCCGCCCCTTCCGCCACCGCCCGTTCTGCGGCAGCCGCCAAAAAATCCGGGCGACAGTCAAACAGTTGAATCCCCACCGGGTGCTCGCCGGGGTCCAATTCCATAATCCGGGGCAATTGACGCATGTAGTGCAAACCGGTGGCGCTCACCATTTCCGTGTACATGAGGGAGTAGGGAGCAAAACGGCGCACCAGCCGACGAAACACCAAATCCGTCACGCCCGCCAGGGGGGATTGGAACACCCGGCTGTGGACCACCAGAGAGCCAATTTGCAGCGGACGCCGCATCCGCTCCTGCAAGGCCGGACTGAGCACCAACATAGGTTTTGCACAGGCGTTGGTGTCTCCCATTATAGGCATTCAGTGAAAGCGCAACTGGAGCAGGCACAGGTCATCGGGCCAGCGCTCTTGTCCACGGGGGATATGGGACAGCAGGGTAGTCGGGGGTTCACCGCTGGCGAGCAGTTGCACCAGGGCCTCCCGTCCCCACAGCCGTCCCGTCGGCGGTATCGGAATTTCGTAGGCGCCATCGCTAAACACATACAACCGGGCATCAGGGGCCAAAACCTGCTGATGCTCCTGATAGGTCACCTCGGGAAACATCCCCACCGCTAAACCCTTCCCCGGTAGGGTGGTCACCTGTCCTGCAGGTTCCCACAGCACCGCTGCCGGGTGGCCGGCGTTGGCGTAGGTTAATTGGCGCGTCTGGCGGTCATAAACGCCGTACCAAGCCGTAAAATATTTGTCCTTGTGCTGCTCCATAGGGAAAAAGCGATTGAGCAGGGCCAGCACCGTTGCCGGTTGGTGTAGCACCTCCCTCAGGGAGCCGGAGCGCAACAAATTCAGCACCGATACCGATAGCAGGGCAGCACCCACCCCATGGCCGGCCACATCTAGGACATAAACCACCAAATGCCGGTCGTCCAGGTCGAAGTAGTCGAAACAATCGCCCCCCAGTTCGGTGGAGGGGAAGTAAACCCAATCGGCGGTGATCTCGCCCTGGCGACGGGGGGCCGGCAGCAGGGAACGGACGTAAGCAGCAGCTTCCGCCAGTTCGTCCTCTAGGCGTTTTTTTTGGTCTTGCAAATCCCGGTTCAACTGGTACAAGCGCAACCCCGCCCGCACCCGCGCTTGCAGTTCGCTGGCGTCAATGGGTTTGACCAGAAAATCATCGGCGCCGCTATCTAAGCCCTGCACTCGGTCGGCCACCTGATCCCGGGATGTGAGCAGGATAAAAAAAGTAGTGGCTAAGGCGGGTGTTTGTCGTAGCCGTTGACAGACCTCCAGCCCGTTGAGTCCCGGCATCATCCAATCGCAGATCACCAGGGCCGGTTGCCAACTCTGGGCCAGTTCCCACCCTTGCAATCCGTCGGCTGCCACAGCCACTTCGTAGCCTTGCTGCTGGAGGTTGCGTTGCAGCACCAGGCGCATGGTGGGGTCGTCATCAATGACCAAAACTTTTGCCATACAATCAAAGATAACGGAATGGGTAGGTTTGCTTGACTGCCGGAATCCCTGAAGAAAAGTCGGTTGCTGGAGCGCTGCGGTGCGACCGGATCGTCGTTAATTCGGATATCCAGGCTTTGACCCAAATTTTGGACTGGTTTGCCCAGTTTAATCAACCTCCCCTGACCTACGAGACTTGGTGGTTTTGCCAGTTGGTCCTGGATGAGGGGTTTACCAACGCCGTGCGTCATGCCCACCGGGATTTACCGGCCAGCACGCCCATTACGGTGGAGGTAGCGGTTTTCCCGGACACCATTGAGATACGCATTTGGGACCAGGGACCGTTTTTTGACCTGCAGGCGAAGTTGGCCAAGCTGGAATATACCCCCCGCGACCCTGAACCGGAAGGGGGCATGGGCTTGATTTTTTTGACCCGCTTTGCCGATGTGGTGGAATACCAACGATACCCAGGGGGCAATTGCCTGTTCTTGCGCAAGCGATTCCCCCCGGTTTCCACTTCCTAGGACCGACCGGTGGCATCCGCAGGAGCCAAATCCTGGGGGTTAAAGGTCACCAGCTTGTCCCAGTTGCCCCCTTCAAATAACACCGCTACTTTACCGTCACTGAGGCGTTGCACCTGGCCTTGGAAACCGTAGTACACATCGCCTGGGTTGATAACCCGCACCGGTGCACCCGGGACAATGGCTGTTGCCTTGGGTTGACTCACGGCCCTCGGTTCTCCTTAACTAGCTTTACTTCCACTGTAGGGAGGATGGGGTGGGTTGACAAGTCAGGTCGGCGGAAATGGCGTATCATGTTTGTATCATGTTTTAAAGGCGGACCTTGCTACTCCCACCAGAGGCCATGGGGCGATTTTGGGAAACATTGGTGGCAGATTTTCAGATCATTTTTGAGCGGGACCCGGCGGCGCGTAACCCTCTGGAGGTAATCCTGTGTTATCCGGGGTGGCATGCGGTGTTGATGTACCGGCTGGCCCATGTCCTGTATCGGTGGGGTATCCCCCTCATCCCCCGCTTGATTTCCCATATCGCCCGGTTTTTGACGGGGATCGAAATCCATCCGGGTGCCCAGATCGGCAAGGGGTTTTTTATTGACCACGGTATGGGGGTGGTGATCGGGGAAACGACGGTCATCGGCGATTATTGCTTGCTCTATCAGGGGGTGACTTTGGGGGGGACCGGGAAGGAGAAGGGTAAGCGTCATCCGACCCTAGGGGACCATGTGATTGTGGGGGCGGGGGCGAAGGTGCTGGGCAATATCACTATCGGCAACCATGTGCGGGTGGGGGCGGGTTCGGTGGTCCTGCGTTCGGTGCCCTCCTATTGCACGGTGGTGGGGGTGCCGGGGCGATTGATCTGTAAAGATGCGACGGTTGAACCCCTGGAGCACGGGCGCTTACCGGATTCGGAGGCTCAGGCGATTCGGGTGTTGGCGGACCGGATTGAGGAACTGGAGCGCCAGGTGCAGGCTTTGCGCCAGGGACAGACGTCCCCCGAACCGCCAGCCCCAACGACGACAGCCCAGCACAAGGCCCTGGAGGAGTTCCTGGACGGGGCGGGGATTTAGAGAAAGTCGGTCCGCCGGGGGGGTGGGCCAAAGAGGGCCTCGATGCGTTTAAGGGCGGTGCGGGCGTTGGGAAACCGTTGTTGCCAGTCGGGGTGGAGTAGGGAGGCCAGAATTTCCCGGAGGGCATCGCTGACTTGCACTTGTCCCTGCCAATCTAGGGTGCGGGTCCGGGGTAGGTGGGGGAGGTTTTGGGGTGACTGACCGGTCAGGGCTTCGATGGCAATCACCCCCAGGGCGTAGAGGTCGCTGGTAAAGTTGGGTTGTCCCCAGGCCTGTTCAGGCGCCATGTAGCCGGGTTTGCCCACCACCACTGTGCGGGATTCGCCACCGAGGACCGACGGCAGCACCTTGACGGAGCCGAAGTCAATGAGCACTAGCTTGCGGTCGCTCTCCCGGCGCAGGATGTTATCGGGGGTGATGTCCCGGTGAATCACCTTGTGTTTCTGCACAAAGTCCAAGATGGCAAGCAGCTCCCACAGCAACCAGACCACGTCTATTTCATCCCAGCGCTGTTGGGGTCCTAGCTCCTGGCTCAGGGGGTGGCCGGCAATGAAGTCCTGCACCAAGTAAAAGTCCTCCTCCTGTTCCAGGTAGGCCAGCAGGCGGGGAATCTGGTCATGGTGCCCTAGGGTTTCCAGGGTAGCGGCTTCCGTGGCAAATAGGCGGCGGGCAGTTGCCAGGGTGTCCGGGTCGGGATTGTCTAGGCGCAGGCGTTTGATGACGCAGAGGGGTTCACCGGGCCGTTGTTGGTCTCGTCCCAGGTAGGTTTCGCAAAATCCGCCACTGGCCAGGCGCCGCTCTACCCGGTAGCGTCCCCCCAGCAGGTGCGTGTCTGACGGCTGACCCGCTGGTTGCCCCACCAGCAGTAAACCCGCTAGGCCGGCATCGGGGGGTAACGGTCGCAGGGTCATACTGCAGGGATGCCACCGCTCATCCCCGACTCGCAAGCGCAAGGATAGTTGGGTCGCCAGGGTCTGGCTTTGCAAAAGGGCCTGGGTTTGGGCATTCACCAACGCCTGCCGGTCCTCGGGATGGACAAATTCCAAAAAATCCCGTCCCAGCACCTGGGGTAAGGTCTGTCCCCACCAACGGGCCAGGGCCGGATTCTGGTAATAGATCACCCCCTCGGGACTGAGGACGGCCACCAAATCCCGCACCAGGGGTTCCAGCACCCGGTCGAGTTGCAGTTCCGACGGCACCTGCGCCAGGGGTTGGGGGGGCATGGGCGCAACAACGGTGGTCTCCTCCTCCGGCAGCGCGGCGGCGGGGGCCAGTTCTGGGGGCAAAACAGCAGTGCGGCGGAAGCGAATGACATCGGGGGGATGACGGTCAAAGGCGCACCCTAGGCTAATTTCTCCTGCGGTGGGCAGACGCACCTCCTCCCCCCGCACATGGAGCACCTGTTCCGGATCGCCCCAGCGGATGAACGTCCCGTTGCGGCTGTCGTCCCGCAGGTAGAAGTCGGGGGGACGGTACTCAATGTGGGCGTGGTAGCGGGAAGCAAAGGTGTTGTCCACCATCAAGTCGCTGGTGGGATGTCGCCCTAAAAGGGCATGGGGACGCATGGGGCCAAGCCACAAATCCCGACCATTGCTGCCCAGATGGAGATGGAGAAAAGTCGCGGCAGGGGTTCCCGTCACTGTCTGTTTTCACAACAGGACTGTTTTCAATTTAACCCGATTGCAGGGTGGGCTAGGGCAAGCCATGACGGACATCGGCTAGCAAATCCCCCAGCATGGGGTTGAACCTGTTATGATCAGGGCGATTAGCCGGCATGATTGCCATGACGACCAAGCAAAAAATCGGCCTAGGGATGCTAGTCTTTCTCCCCCTTTCGTGGCTGGCGGCGGCCTGGAACGGGAGTGAATTATTGATCGGTGCGACGGCCGGATTGGCCATTATCCCCCTGGCCATCTGGTTGAGTACGGCGACGGAAGAACTGGCCCTGGTAACGGGACCGACAATCGGGGGGTTGTTGAATGCGGTTTTTGGCAACGCTACGGAATTGATCCTGGCGTTGGTTACGCTGCGGGCGGGGTTGGTTGAGGTGGTCAAGGCCAGTATCACCGGCACCATCATTGCCAATCTATTGCTGGTGCTGGGATTGGCGATGTTTTTGGGGGGATTGAAACACAAGGAGCAACAGTTCCAAGCCATTGTTCCCCAGGTGAATGCCCCCTCGATGACTCTGGCGGTGATTGCCATCTTTTTGCCGACATTACTGGCCAATACCACTGAGGGCCGCGGGATAGCGCCTGGGGCCATTGAGCACCTGTCTGTTTTGGTGGCGGTTGTATTGATGGCCGTTTATGGACTCACCCTGCTGTTTTCCCTCAAAACCCACAGTTACCTTTATGAGGTGGGGGTGGTGGAGTTGGGGGAAACCCATCCCAAACCCCAAGCGTGGCTGTGGTTGGTGCTCCTGGCGGCGGCGACGGTGGGGGTGGCCCTGGAGTCGGAGTTGTTCGTGGGGGTGATCGAGGAGGTAACGGCACAATTGGGTCTGACGCCTTTGTTTACCGGGGTGATTATGTTGCCCCTGTTGGGGGGAGCGGCGGAGTATGTTACGGCGGTGAATGTGGCGATGAAAAACAATATGGACTTGGCAGTTTCGGTGGCCATGGGGTCGAGCACCCTGGTGGCCCTGTTTGTCACCCCCGTGCTGGTGCTGGTCGGTGCCCTGTGGGGCCAACCCATGGACCTGAGTTTTAACCTGTTCGAGGTGGTGGCTGTGGCCCTCGCGGTAACCGTAGTCAATATGATTAGTCTGGATGGTCGTTCGAATTGGTTAGAGGGCAGCCTGTTGTTGGCCAGTTATGTGGTAATGGGGGTGGCGTTCTACTACCATCCGGCTTGACACGGGGAGTAGGCGTGGATTTTACTGAAGGCGAGGCCGGCTGTTGGCAAAAACATGTTTAGGCGCCTGTGGTGTGGGGTTGCGGTCGTGGGGGGGTTGTTAGGGTTAGGCAACGCGCCCATGCCAGCCCAAATGCCGCCTCTGGATTTGCGTCAAGAAGTTGTGGTGGAAGCCCTGGAGGTGGTGGGCAGTACGGTTTTGAGTGCTGAAGACATTACTCTTTTCACCCAACCGGTGCTGGGGCGGCGAGTACCCCTGCAGCAGGTACAAGATGTAGCGGATAATATCACCCGCTTTTATGTGGACCGGGGATTTACCACGTCGCGCGCCGTCATTGCGCCAGATACGGTCCCGACGGGGCGTTTGCGCATCGAAGTAATTGAAGGACGTTTAGCCGACATCCAGATCAGCGGTAATCGCCGCCTTTTGACCAGCTACCTCCGCGACCGGTTGCAGTTGGTGGCCAAACCCCCTTTGAACACCAACGCCCTGGAGGATCAACTGCGCCTGCTGCGGGCATCGCCGTTTATCGCCAATGTGGAGGCTAGCCTGCGGCCGGGGGAAAAGGTCGGGGAAAGCATCCTGGTAGTGCGCATTGAGGAGGACCCCCAGCCGTTGGTCCTATCCTTTGGCCTGGACAATTACGTGCCGCCGAGTATTGCTCCCCAGCGGGCTTTTGTTTCCCTGGGCTATCAGAACCTGAGTGGCCGGGGGGATGAAATTTTTGGTTCCTACGCGGTAGGGCTCAATTTCAGCGACTGGCAGCGGGCGGCTCTGAATGAATACACGTTGACCTACCGAGTACCCCTCAACGCCAGGGACGGCACGCTGCAATTCCGCGCGGTGGTGACAAACAATCGCATCACTGAGCGTCCGTTTGCCGGGTTCAACATCACGGGGGAGTCCCAGCTCTATGAAGTGAGTTTTCGACAGCCCTTAGTGCGCAGCATCCGACAAGAACTGGCTTTGTCGGGGGCCTTGGCCTGGCAGCAGTCGCAAATTTTTGTCCTAGACGTTGTGAGCACTACCAACCGCAGCAGCGTGTTGCAGTTGGGGGTGGATTACCTGCGCCGGGACCGTAAAGGGGCCTGGCTGGCTCTAGGACGGTTCAACTGGGGATTGCCCATCTTGGGGGCGACGGATATTCCCGATGGCCCTGGCGGTCTGGTCACGCCGGACGGTCGCTTTTTTAGCTTCCAGGCCCAGGGACAACGGGTGCTCAATTTCGGCAATGACCTGCTGCTGCTCCTGCGGGCGGATGCGCAAATAGCGGCCAAACCGTTGCTGCCCCAGCATCAGTTCGTCATCGGCGGCGCCCAATCGGTGCGGGGTTACCGGCAAAACGCCCGGGCGGGGGACAACGGTTTCCGTCTTTCGGTGGAATCCCGTATCCCCGCTGCGCGCGACAGCGGTGGACGGCTGGTGTTTCAAGTGGCGCCTTTTATCGAATTTGGGCGGGTGTGGAACAAGCGCAACAATCCTAACCCTCCCTTACCACCCCAAACGCTGGCGGGGCTGGGCACCGGGCTGCTGTGGAGTCCTGTGCCGGGTTTGGACCTTCGCCTGGATGCCGCCCTGCCTTTGGTGTACAACCGGGACCGGGGCCGCGACGCCCAGGACTATGGCCTCTATTTCCAGGTCAACTACCGGGCTTTCTAGTCACCCCAGCGCCAGGCTCTGCAATAACCAAAACCCTTCCAGGCGTTCGGCTTCCGGGTGGGACTGCACCGCCAGAAAATGCACCCCCCGAGCCTGCTGCTGCTGCCGGGTAAAGGCCTCCACCCCGGGGACCTGCCTGGCAAATAACCAGCGCTCCTCCAGACCGACCAGCCAACAGACGGTGTCGTCTTGCCCCTGGATTTCTGCCAGCTCCAGGCCACTGAGCCAGGCCGCTAAGGTTGCTGCGCGCCCGGAATAGACTACCAGCCCAGGAATCGGCGTCTCCGGCGCCAGGTCAATGTATCGCCAGGGCAACAACTCCCCAAAATCCGCCCACTCCACCGCCCCTTGCCGAATGTCTCCCCACCCCAAGGTCGCCCAGGTCCACCGCTGTCCCCGCAGGGGTTCCGGCAAGGGCTGGAGTGCCGGGGCCACCTTCGCCGCCGGGGGTGGGGTTGCCAAAGGTTGAAAACCGGGCATCTGCCGATAGACTGTCTGCCAACGCTCCTGCAGCCAATGGGCCAGGACCACCACCCGCCGACTAGGAAGCACCGTCACCTGTAGGGGTTCGCAGGCCCGCTGGAGCATGGGCAACATGGGCGCCCGAAAACTGCGCAGATGGGTGATGCCGTACTGCTGCACCAAGGGGGCCAGCGTTTCCTGGAGCCACCGGCTATTCACCTGCTCCGGGGGGCAGACTTGGGCGATACGGACCTCCCCCTGCCGGTCACACAGCAGCAACTCCCACAGCTTTTTGCCCTGCCCATCCACCACCGGGCGGCTGTAGAAATCCACCTCCCAAATTACCCGCGCCATGACCCACTCACGGCCAATTCCCGGTTGGGGGCGTAAATGTGCTGGATATAGTCCTGCACCATCCGGTCAGTATTAAAGCGGGGGATGTTGGTGCGCATGGACGCCTTCATCCGTTGAATCCAGCGCCGGGGCAACCCGTCGGCATCCCGCTCATAGTACATGGGCACAATTTCCGTCTCCAGCAGGTGGTACAGGGATTCACTATCCCGCTGGTCCTGCAATTCCTGGTTGCTGGTGTGCAGGTCCTCGCCGATGGCCCAGCCATTGACCCCCGGCACATAGCCCTCACACCACCAGCCGTCCAACACGCTAAAGTTAATACCCCCGTTGAAACACACCTTTTGGCCACTGGTGCCCGAGGCCTCCAAGGGGCGGCGGGGATTGTTCAACCACAGGTCCACCCCCTGCACCAAACAGCGGGCCGTGTGCATATCGTAGTCCTCGATAAAAGCCACCCGCATCTGTAGGTCTGGGTCGCGGCACCACTCCAACAACCGCTGGATAATGCGTTTCCCTTCCTCATCCGCCGGGTGGGCCTTCCCCGCAAAGACGAATTGCACTGGGTACGCCGGGTTCGTCAGGATACGCTTGGCCCGCTCTGGGTCGCGAATCAACAAATAGGCCCGCTTGTAGGCGCTAAAGCGACGGGCAAAGCCCACCGTCAAGACCTGGGGGTCCAGGCAACGGGCAGCGGCCTCCACGTGTTCCGGGGGTTCCCCCCGCTGCTGGCGACTAGCGACCAGACGGCTACGGGTGTAACTAATCAGCCGTTGCTTGAGCAACTGGTGGCGCTGCCACAGCTCCCCATCGGGAATCTGCTCCACCTGCTCCCACAACTCCGCTTCCATCACCCGCGCCTCCCACTCCGGGTGCACATAGGTGCGAAACAGTTCCCCCAACAGAGGGGCGGTCCAGGTCGGCGCATGCACCCCGTTGGTAATCGCCCCAATGGGCACCTGGTCCACCGGCCGGTCCGGGTACAAAATGGACCACATCTGCCGCGACACCTCCCCGTGCAATTGGCTCACCCCATTGGCCGCCCGGGTCAAACGCAGCGCCAGCACCGTCATATTAAACGGCTCCCAGGGGTCCCCCAGCCGCCGCGCCCCCAGGGCCAAAAACTGCTCCCGCGTCAGGTGCAACTGGGGCCAGTAGGTCCCAAAAAACGAATCCATCAAATCCGGGGAAAAGGCGTCGTGACCAGCGGGCACCGGCGTATGGGTGGTAAACACACACCGTTGCCGCACCCGCTCCTCCACCGCATAAAACGACTGCCCCGTGCGCTGCATCTCCAGCCGGGCCAACTCCAGCAGGGCAAAGGCCGCATGGCCCTCGTTCAGGTGATACACCGCCGGCTGCAACCCCAACTTATCCAGCAGGCGCACTCCCCCAATCCCCAGCAAAATCTCCTGGCCAATGCGCGTCTCCTGATTGCCCCCGTACAGGTGCGCCGTCAACCAGCGGTCAATGGGGTCATTCACCGGCACATCCGAATCCATCAGGTACAAATCCGAGCGGCCCACCCGCACCCGCCAGACCTGAGCCACCACCTGCCGTCCCCGCACCTCCACCATCACCGTTAAGGGGCGTCCATCCGCCTCCCGCACCAACTCCAGGGGCATCTCATGGAACGGGTTGTCCACGTAATAATCCTCCTGCCAGCCCTGGCGGTTCAGCCGCTGCCGGAAATAACCCTGACGATAGAGCAACCCAATCCCCACCATCGGCAGCCCCATATCCGACGCCGACTTCAGGTGGTCCCCTGCCAACACCCCCAGACCCCCCGCATAGATCGGCAACGACTCGTGGATGCCAAACTCCGCGCAGAAATAGGCCACCGGTTGCTGGGGTGTAATGTGGGGCGCCAGGGCACAGACCCGGGGCTGCACGTACTCGGCAAACCGCGCCGCCAAACCCTGCACCAACTGCACATAATCCGGGTCCGTAGCCGCCACATCCAACCGTTCCTGGTCCACCCTGAGCAAAAAGGCCACCGGGTTATGGTGACAGTCCTCCCACAACTGCTGGTCTAAAGGGGCAAACAGGCGCAACTGCTGACCCGACCACGTCCACCAATAGTTAAACGCCAGCGTCGCCAAAGGCTGCAAAACACTCGGCAAACGGTCCCGCACCGCCGTCAGCGCGTCAAACGGTTTCATGGTCACCCACCCGATGGCTACACAGATAAATATATACCCCAGCGGATGGGTGCACCGCTTTCTATGCCCAACCGGCTCGGTCCGTAATTCTCAGGGCCAGTTCGTTATTGCGACCAAAGACACTAGCGTTGATGGGGTCCTGCTTGAACGTGCCGAAACTGGCCAGCACCGGGTCAATGGGCACCCCCGGCACGGCTGGGTATTCATTGTTCCCCCGGGCCAGCACGTCCTGGGCCTCCCGCGTTGCCAAAAACTCCAAAAACCGCACCGCATTGCGGGCATGGGGCGCCGTGACAATCACCCCCGCCCCACTGATATTGACGTGGGTGCCAAAGGAGTTTTGGTTGGGGAAAATAATGCCCATCTTTTGTCCCACCTCCCGGTCGGCGGGATTGGGGGACTTCAGCAGGCGAATTAAGTAATACGTATTACTAATGGCCAAAGCGCCCACGCCTGCTGCTGCCGCCCGGATTTGGTCCGTATCGCCCCCTTGAGGTGGCCGCGCCAAGTTCTCCACCAGACCCCTGGCCCAGCGCTCCGTCCGGGCTTCCCCCAGGTGCCGGATCAAGGCCCCCACCAACGACTGGTTGTAAACATTGCGGGACGAACGGACCAATACCTGCCCCCGCCATTTCGGGTCCGCTAACTCCTCGTAGGTACTAATATCGCCAGGTTTGACCCGGTCCTTGTTATACATAATCACCCGCGCCCGTCGGGTAAACCCAAACCAGTGATTGCGCGGTTCCCGCAGCGACGCCGGAATGGAGCGGGTCAAAAGGGGGGAATCCACGGGCCGAAATAGCCCTGCCTGCTGCGCCCGCCACAGACGCCCCGCATCCACTGTAAACAACACATCCGCCGGGGAATTGCGCCCCTCGCTGCGAATGCGCTCAATCAGTTCATCGTCTTTCCCCTCCAGCACATTCACCTGAATCCCCGTTGCCTGGGTAAACCGCCGAAACAGCTCTCTGTCGCTGTCGTAGTGCCGGGAGGAATAGACATTCACCACTCCCCGCTGGGCCAAGGCCGGCTTGTAGGCCGTCAACCGTCCGATGGTGGTCACCGTCACCAGGGAAACCCCTCCCAACAACACCTCTCGCCGCGAAATCCCCATAGTTGCTATAAATTCCTAACAAACAGAACTTGTCGTGCTATTTTAGAGCTAATGAGACTTAATAGCAATAGCTAGGGTAGTCTGGGCGCGGGGGTTGGATAGGCAACCAGGGGCTATCTAACGCTGAAACGCTGATGATGGCGAGGGGACGGGTGCGATAAGATCAACGGCGATAGAGGTTTGGGAGAGAGGCAGCGGTGACGGTACGGGTGCGGATTGCCCCCAGCCCGACGGGGAATTTGCATATTGGGACAGCGCGGACGGCCCTGTTTAACTGGTTGTTTGCCCGGCATCATGGGGGGGAATTTATCCTGCGGATGGAAGACACGGACCGGGAGCGCTCCCGCCCTGAATTTGCCGAAAACATCCTCAGTGGGTTGCGCTGGTTGGGATTGGACTGGGACATTGGCCCGATTTGGCAAACCCAGCGGCTGCACCGGTATCAGGAGGTGATCGAGCAGTTACTGGCGCGGAAGCTGGCCTACCGCAGCTATGAAACCGAGGAGGAACTGGCAGCGATGCGGGCCGCCCAGGAGGCGCAAAAACAGGCACCCCGATACAACAACCAGCACCGGAACTTAACGCCGGAGCAGGAGGCGGCTTTTCGTGCCCAGGGTCGCCAGCCGGTGATTCGCTTCAAGATTGACGACGACCGGGAAATTATCTGGCATGACCTGATTCGGGGGGAAATGCGCTGGCGGGGGGCCGATTTGGGGGGCGATATGGTGATTGCCCGGGCCGATGGCCTACCCCTGTACAACTTCGCCGTGGTGGTGGATGACATGGACATGCAAATCACCCATGTGATCCGGGGGGAGGACCACCTGGCCAATACCGCCAAGCAAATTTTGCTTTACGAAGCCCTGGGAGCGCCCCTTCCCGCCTTTGCCCACACCCCCTTGATTCTCAACCCCGACGGGCGTAAGTTGTCTAAACGAGACGGAGTGACGGCCATCTCCGATTTCCGGCAGATGGGGTATGTGGCGCCGGCGCTGGTAAATTACATGGCGCTTTTGGGTTGGTCACCCCCGGAGGGCAAGGAGCTGTTGACTCTCGAAGAAATGGTGCCCCTGTTTTCCCTGGAGCGGGTCAACAAGGCTGGGAGTAAATTCGACTGGGACAAGCTGAATTGGATTAACAGTCACTATTTGCACCAGATGTTGCCGGCCCAGTTAACCCAGGAACTGCTGCCCTTTTGGCGGGAGGCGGGCTATGACCTGGACCCGGAGCGGGACCGGCCTTGGTTGGAGCAGGTGGCGGCGTTGATTGGCCCCAGTTTGGTGACGTTGAAAGATGGGGTACACCTAGCCCGTTTCTACATGAGTGAGCAGGTGACCTACGACGACGAAGCCCGGCACCAGTTGCAACAGCCCCCCAGCCGAGAAATTCTCCAGCAATTTTTGGCTGCCGGTGACCCCCGTGACCTGGATGCGGCCCAATCCCTGGTGCAGAGCGTGGTGCAGACCTGCGGGGTGAAAAAGGGCCAGGCGATGAAGACCCTGCGGGCGGCGTTGATGGGCACTCTGCACGGGCCGGACTTGCTCCAATCGTGGCTTATCCTGGCACACCGGGGCTTTGTACAACGGCGACTTCAGGCGGCGCTGGAATTGGCTGCTGACGGGGGTTAACCGATGGTTTCTGTGGAGGTCAAACAGGAGCTGGCCTATGCCCGGTGGGAGTCAGCGACGTGGGCAGATTATCAGCGCCTGCGGGATGACCCTACGATTGAGCGGGTGCAGTTATTTTTTGCCCATAACCGGCTCCTGGTGGAAAACATGGGATGGGAAGGCATCTTGCATTCAGAAATCCGGGAGTTGCTGTCGGCTGTGTTGACCCTGTGGCTACTGCGCCATCCCGACATGAAGTCCAAACTGCTTGGCAGTTGTCTGATGGAAAGGGAGGGGCTACAGGCGGCGGCACCGGATATTGCGTTGTATATGGGGGAGTGTTTGCCCCAGTACCAGGCGTCACGCCGGGTTGACCTGAATCAGTGCCCCCCGCCGGCGTTGGTGGTGGAGGTGGCCGATACGACTCTGGATTCGGATTTGGACCAGAAGAAGCATTTGTATGCGGCGCTGGGGGTGCCGGAGTATTGGGTGATTGATGCCCAAGGGGGACGGGTATTTATGTTTACCTTGGCAGAGGGGAGCTATCAACGGGTGGAAAGCTCTGCCACGTTGCCGGGTGTGACGGCGGCGCTGCTGGAGGCGACCATCGCCCAGGCCCAGTCGGGAACCAACATCGCTGCCGCTGCTTGGTTTGCTCAGCAGTTGTCCTGAAAGGTTTTCCTGGGAAATCGGCCTATACCTGTCTATACTGGAGATCGAGTCGCCTGCGAGGTGCCGCCATGTCCATGATCGAAACCCGCACTGAACCCATGGTGGTCAATTTCGGGCCGCATCACCCTTCCATGCACGGGGTTTTGCGGTTGATGGTCACCTTGGACGGGGAAAATGTGATTGATTGCGAGCCGGTTTTGGGCTACCTGCATCGTTCGATGGAGAAAATTGCCGAAAACCGGACGGTGGTGCAGTACCTGCCCTATGTCACCCGCTGGGATTATCTGGCGACGATGTTTACGGAAGCGATCACGGTGAATGCGCCGGAAAAACTGGCGGATATTCCGGTGCCCAAGCGGGCCAGCTACATCCGGGTAATCATGCTGGAGTTGAGCCGGATTGCGTCGCATTTGTTGTGGCTGGGGCCGTTTTTGGCAGACATTGGGGCGCAGACGCCGTTTTTCTACATCTTCCGCGAGCGGGAAATGATCTATGACCTGTTTGAGGCGGCCACCGGCATGCGCATGATGCATAACTATTTCCGCATCGGGGGGGTGGCGGCGGATTTGCCCTACGGCTGGGTGGATAAGTGTGAGGATTTTTGCCACTACTTCCTGAAGAAGGTGGATGAGTACGAGCGGCTGATTACCGACAACCCCATCTTCCGTAAGCGGGTGCAGGGGGTCGGGGTGCTGTCCCGGGAGGATGCCATCAACTGGGGGATGTCGGGACCGATGCTGCGGGCGTCAGGGGTGAAGTGGGACCTGCGCAAGGTGGACCACTACGAGTGCTACGACGATTTTGATTGGGAGGTGCAGTGGGCCACGGACGGGGACTGCTTTGCCCGCTATATGGTGCGCGTAGGGGAAATGCGGGAATCGGCCAAGATCATCCTGCAGGCGCTCAAGGGGTTGCCGGGGGGGCCCTACGAAAATTTGGAGGCCAGACGGATGGCAGAGGGTCCCAAGTCGGAATGGAATGGATTTGACTATCAATTTGTCAGCAAGAAGCCGTCGCCCACGTTTAAGATTCCCAAAGGGGAACACTATGTGCGGGTAGAGGCGCCCAAGGGGGAGTTGGGGGTGTATATTATCGGCGATGATAGCCCGTTCCCCTGGCGTTGGAAGATTCGGCCGCCAGGATTTGTCAACCTGCAGGTGCTGCCCCAGTTGGTGCGGGGGATGAAGGTGGCGGATATTATGGCCATCCTGGGCAGTGTGGACATCATCATGGGTGAGGTGGACCGCTAATGAGTACGGGGATGGATTTGCAGCAGTCGTTTGTGCAGTGGTTGGAGGGGTTGGGGTTGACGCCAGGGGTGGCTAAGACGTTGTGGATGCCCTTGCCCATGGTCGCAGTGTTGACCTTTGCCACGCTCTGGGCGTTGGTGGCTACTTGGTTGGAGCGGAAAATTTCGGCGGCGGTGCAGCAACGGATTGGGCCGGAGTACGCAGGGCCGTTGGGGATGCTGATTCCCCTGGCGGATGTGGTGAAGTTGTTAGCGAAGGAGAATGTACGCCCGGGGAAGGCGGACCGCTGGCTGTTTACCCTGGGGCCGGTGGTGGTGGTAATGTCGGTGTTGTTGGCCTACATCATCGTGCCGTTTGGGCAGCATTTGGTGATTACGGACCTGGGGGTGGGCATTTTCCTGTGGATTGCCTTGTCGAGTATTGCGCCGATCGGCCTGTTGATGGCAGGGTATGGCTCTAATAATAAATACTCGCTGCTGGGGGGCTTGCGGGCGGCGGCCCAGTCCATTAGTTATGAGGTGCCCCTGGCGCTGGCGGTGTTGGCGGTGGCCATGATGTCCAACAGTTTGAGTACGGTGGACATTGTGGAGCAGCAGACGGGCTACGGGATTTTGGGCTGGAATGTGTGGCGGCAACCGGTGGGGTTTGTGATCTTTTGGATTGCGGCCCTGGCGGAGTGCGAACGGTTGCCCTTTGACCTGCCGGAGGCGGAGGAGGAATTGGTGGCGGGTTACCAGACGGAATATTCAGCGGTGAATTTCATGCTGTTTTATGCGGCGTCCTACCTCAATCTGGTGCTGTCTTGTCTGCTGGTGGCGGTGTTGTATTTGGGGGGGTGGGAGTCGCCGATTTCCATTGAGGCGTTGGCGGCTTGGCTGAACCTGAGTCTGGACAACCCCTTGGTGCAGGTCATCGCGGCGGCCATTGGCATCACGATGGTGTTGATCAAGGCCTACTTCATGTTGTTTCTGGCCATCCTGTTGCGCTGGACGGTGCCCCGGGTGCGGATTGACCAGTTGTTGGATTTGGGGTGGAAGTTTTTGTTGCCGGTGGGGTTGGCCAATTTGCTGATTACGGCGGCGTTAAAGTTGGCGTTTCCTGCTGTCTTTGGTGGTTGATTCAGGAGGGTCACGATGGCCGAGGGGACAACGACGCAAGGACGGGGTATCATGATTACGCCGGCGGCGATGCGGCACCTACAAAACCTGCGGGCGCAAAGGGGGGAAGACCTGTGCTTGCGGGTGGGGGTGCGCCAGGGGGGCTGTTCTGGCATGTCCTACATGATGGATTTTGAGCGTCCGGAAAATATCCGCCCGGAGGATGAGGTGTTTGACCAGGACGGTCTGAAGATTGTCTGTGACCGGCGGAGTTTGCTGTACTTGTATGGGCTGGCACTGGACTATAGCGATGCACTCATCGGCGGCGGGTTTCAGTTCATTAATCCCAATGCCACGCAAACCTGCGGTTGCGGCAAGTCCTTTAGCGTTTAGTCCTGATGGCCTTGGTCTTTGGAGAAAGTGGCGACCGGTTGACGTGGGAGGTCCCCCCATCAAAAAGATGGAATTGATCGTTCGCCGGGATTGGGTGACCGTCAACTGGCAGGGGGAAAGCTGGCCGTATGTCGAGTGGGTCTGTCCTTGGACGTTCCTGTAACCACGACCGGGAGGGCCAATAACACTGGACCTATATAGTGTGGCGACGTTGCAGCGGTGGCCCGGGGGGATTGGATAACGGGTGGGGCTTCTCTACGGCAGTGCGGGGCGTTGGGTTGAACCAGCGCTACGCCGACACTTGGCGAGAAAGCTGTTGCCTCGGGTACGTATCCCCGGTCTCGCCATTCTAGGGCCTTCTAGGGGTCAGTGGTGAAGTTTTCTGGTGTCAGGTAAAATCACACAGCCC